>CAYNOQ010000035.1:0-1192 GCA_964398855.1 uncultured Mariniphaga sp.
AATTTTCAATTTTCAATTAAATTATGAGCATTACAACCGAAAATACATTTGAAACAGCCCTTGTACAATCGCTTGTAGAACAAGGCGGCTATACCCAAGGCAATGCAGAGGATTACAGCAGAGAATTGGGCATGTTTAAATATGAAGTGATTGCTTTTCTACAAGAATCTCAACCCAAAAGATGGGAGAAAATTGCCACTATTCATGGCGCTGATGTAGATAACCGGGTTATTCAGCGACTCTATAAAGAACTGGATTTGCGGGGCAGTTTAGATGTACTCCGAAATGGTTTTACGGATTATGGCGTGCACTTTCAAATGGCGTATTTTCAACCTGCTTCGGGATTAAATCCGGATGCGGTGGATTTATACAACAAAAACAGCCTGAAAGTGTACCGCCAAATTTATTACAGCACCAAAAACAAAAATTCAGTTGATGTTTTGCTTTCATTAAACGGGATTCCTGTGGCAACTTTAGAGCTCAAAAATCAATTTACAGGACAGAATGCGGGTAATGCCCTCAAACAATACAGCACCACAAGAGACAACCGGGAGTTGCTTTTTGCTTTCAGAAAAAGATGCTTGGTACATTTTGCCGTTGATCAGGATGAAGTGTTTATGACTACTAAATTAGATGGCAGTAAAACCTTTTGGCTGCCTTTCAATCAGGGAAATAATAACGGCAAAGGCAATCCACAAAATCCAAACGGATATCGCACTGCTTATTTGTGGGAAAATATTCTGCAAAAAGATAGTTGGATGGAGATATTGCAACGTTTCTTACATTTAGAAACCGAAGAGTTTGAGTCGAACGGTAAAATTTACAAGAAAGAAAAATTAATTTTTCCGCGATATCATCAATTGGATGCCGTAAGGGAAATCAGCAAAAAGGTTTTGGAAGCTGGGACGGGAAAAAACTATTTGATTCAGCATTCAGCCGGGTCCGGTAAAAGTAATTCCATCGCCTGGTTGGCTTATCGTTTAACAAGTTTGCACAATGCTTTGGATGAGCGCATTTTCGATTCTGTCATTGTGGTAACCGACAGAAGGGTTCTTGACCAGCAGCTGCAGAACACCATTTATCAATTTGAGCATAAAACGGGAGTTGTTCAAAAAATAGATAAAGACAGTACACAATTGGCAGCAGCATTGAGCTATGGAACAAATATCATCATCACCACCTTGCAGAAATT
>CAYNOQ010000035.1:1292-8548 GCA_964398855.1 uncultured Mariniphaga sp.
TTTATTTTGGATGTTTTGCAAAATTACACAACCTACGAACTCTACTTCAAGCTAACGAAAGCGATAGAGGAAGATCCAAATCTGAATAAGAAAAAGGCGGCTAAAGCGATTGGTAAATTTGTTTCCCTGCATCCGCACAATTTAGCTCAAAAAACGGAAATCATTATAGAGCATTTCAGGAATATTGTTTCAAAAAAAATTGGTGGTAAGGCAAAAGCAATGTTGGTTTGCGGTTCCAGGCTTCATGCCAAACGCTATTTTGAAGAATTTGAACGATACATCAAAGCCAGAGCTTACGAAAAGGAAATAAAAATTCTGGTGGCTTTTTCAGGAAAAGTAGTGGACGACAATGCTCCGGAAGGAATTTCAGAACCGGAAATAACCGGTTTCAGCGAAAAGGAGTTGCCGGCTGTTTTTCAAAAAGATGAATACAAAATCCTAATTGTAGCCGATAAGTATCAAACCGGATTTGACCAGCCTTTACTGCATACCATGTATGTGGATAAAAAACTTTCGGGTGTTAAGGCGGTTCAGACACTTTCCCGTCTTAACAGAAAGCATCCGGGCAAGGAGGAAACTTTTGTTTTGGACTTTGCCAATGACAGGCAAACCATTTTGGATTCATTTCAGCCATACTATGAGGTTACTTCCGTAACAGAAGAGACCGACATCAACCATTTATATGACTTGAAAGCCCGGTTAGATGAGTTTCAGATTTATTGGACACAAGAGATTGATGCTTTTGCGAATGTCTATTTCAATCCGAAAACGAAATTGAATAACCCAAAACAGCAAAAATATTTGTATGCCTTTACCGATCCTGCGGTTGACAGATATAGAGAAATCGGGGAAGAAGTGAGGCAAGACGAGTTCAAAAAAGGTTTGCGTACCTGGACAAACCTGTATGCCTTTCTGTCTCAAATTATGCCTTTTACCGATTCTGAATTTGAGAAATTTTACGCCTATGCAAAACTTCTTCAAACCAGACTTCCAAAACGGGAATTATCGGAATCTCTGCATTTAGATGATGAGGTAGCTCTGGAATATTACCGTTTGCAAAAGATTAAAGAGGGTATAATCGAATTGCAAAAAGGTGAAGAAGGTCTATTGAGCGGAACAACAGAAGCAGGATTAAAACGAGCTAAGGAGGAAGAAGCACTGCTTTCTGAAATTATCAATGTTTTAAACGAGCGCTTCGGGACAGAGTTTGAAGAGGCTGACAAACTTTTCTTTGACCAGATAGAGGCAGAATTGATGGAAGATGAAACCTTGCAAACGCAAGCAAGAGTGAATAAAATCGACACTTTTAAATATGCTTTCGATGATAAATTCATTGACACACTTATAGGCAGAATGGATCAGAATCAGGAAATTTTTGAAAAAATATTGGAGGATAAAGCATTTGGCGATTTAGTGAAGGGGCTGATGATGAGGAAGGTGTATGAAAAGATGAACTGGAAAAGACAGCATACCTTTTGATTATTTTTCTCTTGTAGCTGACTTTTGGCTTGCTCCCTAAAATATGTTCTTACAGAAGTCGTTTTTCTGGTTATATTTTGTCAGTTATTTCATTTTTTCCTTAAAAAGTTTCTGAAACTTCTCCACCTTGGGTGCAACCACAAAACGGCAGTATGGCTGCCCGGGATTTTGCTCAAAATAGTTGTGGTGATAATCTTCGGCAAGGTAAAATTTGGTGAAAGGAGCAATTTCGGTAACCACCGGATTTTCATAAACTTTATCCTTTTCAAGCAGAGCCAGAACCTTTTCCGCAACTCTTTTCTGTTCTTCATTATGATAAAAAATTACAGACCTGTATTGAGTGCCAACATCATTTCCCTGGCGATTTAGCGTAGTGGGGTCGTGGGTTGCGAAAAAAACTTCAAGTATCTCTGCAAAACTGACTTTTTGAGGGTCAAAGGTGATCTGAATCACTTCGGCATGTCCGGTGCGTCCTGTGCAAACTTCGCGGTAAGATGGGTTTTTGATTTCTCCGCCGCTGTATCCGGGTTTTACTTCTTCAACTCCGCCGAGTTGAAGAAAAACTGCTTCGGTACACCAGAAGCAGCCTCCTCCCAGAGTGGCTTGTTCAACATTCTTGTTCTGTTCCCCAAACGAATTCATAAAAAGTGTTGTTATGATGAGTAATATAAAAGTCATCTTCTTATTCTAAAAAGCGAAAAAATCTTTTTCTCCATCTCCCAGACGAACCTGAACTGCCCCAACAGCGTACCGATAATCAGTAACAAAACCTGGTAGGCAGGAAAAACAATCAAAATATAGAGCGGAATTTTTAGCCAAAGCGCAGTGTCTCCGTTAATTCCAATCCATTGAAAAACAGCCTTTTTAACAACAATTGATGCACTGCCGGTTATTGAAAAAACGATGAGAATCAAAACCAGCTGAAAATTATTTTTAACGTTCCACTTCTTTTTTAATCTCGCAATCATATCATTCTTATTTCAGTTGGTACTAACAACCAAAATAAGAGTTTGTTTCTTGCTAAGCTTGTACTGCGGTTTTCCGGCTGACTACAGAGCTGTAAAACATGATAACCATAAATGCTACTGCAGGCACCCAAAAAGCAAATTTAATGCTTCCTGCCTGATCGGATACAATTCCCTGAATTTGCGTCAGAACAGCTGCCCCGGCAATTGCCATAATCATTCCCGCGCCGCCGATTTTGGTGTCATCGCCTAATCCGGTAACGCCTAATCCGTATATTGTTGGGAACATCAGCGACATGCATCCGGAAATTGCCACCAGTGCATAAATGCCTGTCCAGCCATCGCCATAAACGGTTAGTAAACTGCACACTACAGCCACAAACGAAAGCGCTGTCAGCAAGGTGCGCGGAGCAAAGTATTTCATCAGCCAGGTGAAAGTGAACCGGCCAATTACAAACAAAATCAGGGAAAGAATATAATAAGTTGCACCAGCCTGTTCTGTTGTGCGGGGTAAAAACACTTTTATACCTAACATTTCGGTGAAATTATAAAATCCGGCAGCCAACGGCTCCACATTGCGAAGTTTGGCAATTATATCATCCGCAGAAGCATTTTTTCCCAATTCGGCAACGAGCGTGTCCAGATTAAGCTGTTGGGTTACATAGCGGATAATAAATGACCAGACGGCAATCTGTGCTCCCACATAAAAGAACTGGGCAATAACTCCCCAAACGTAATTTTTGTTTTTTAACAGCCTTTTGAATGTGCCTTTCAGGTCAAGATTTTTATCATCTTCTCTGGCATTGGGCATTTTGGTAAAATATATTGCCAGCAAAATAATCAGCATAACCATGCCTAATGCCACATAAGTTGTGGTTACCGCATTCAGCTCACTTCCCTGAATTTTAAGCAGTTCATCGGGCGGAAGGGTTGCTCGTTCTTCGGCGCTCAACATGCTGAGTTGCGACAAAACAAAAATCTGGCTCAATGCCACTCCCGTAATTGCTCCAAACGGGTTGAATGATTGTGAAAAATTTAACCTGCGGGTTCCGGTCTGCTCAGGTCCGATTGCATAAACGTAGGAATTGGCAGATGTTTCCAGAATGGAAAGACCGGCAAACAGAACCACTAATGCCAACAGAAAAGTTAAAAAGCTGATATTTATGCTAAAACCGGCTAAAAGCATTGCCGGATAGAACATGAATGTTCCGGTGGCATATAGGGTAAGCCCTAACATAACCCCCGATTTATAAGTATATTTTTTGATGAAAAGAGCTGCCGGAATGGCAAAACCACCATAACCGAACAGATAGCAGGCAACCTGAATCCATGCCGTTTTTGAATCGGTGAGACTCATAATTCGCTTAAATGCCGCCAGCATCGTGTCAGTCAGGTTGTTCGGTATTGCCCATGCAAAAAACAGTGATGTCAGGAGAATGAAAGGCCACATAATACCTTTGGGAATAAATGGCTGCTTTTTCATATTTGTTTTCTTGAAAAGTTTTCGAAAATAGATTAATTAAAAAGACAATTTTTGCAGAAAATTAATGGAGCTCTAACTCTTCCCATCCCGGGAGTTTCGGAAATTTTGCATGCGGTTCCGACTGATACCAGTAGGTTACTGATGATATATCCGATTTTTGGGGAAGGTATCTTCCGCCGTGCCTCCAACCCAGATCCTGAATGGTTATTCTCAAATCCTTTTCAAAGCGGATGGGGTCCAGAATATGCCAGCGATAAAGCCCAAAACGCTGCTGTGACCTGTATGTTCCATCCGGGCGAATCACTTGGTGCAATCCTGCGTATGGTGTGTTGAACACGGTATATTGCCCGTTGCGGTCAAAATTGTAGGAGCCGCAAAAATAGTCTTCGGTGCCTGTTCCGCAAATGGTTGGAAATTTATTGTCACCATCCATAAAAAACTTGATTTCGCCTTCGCCCCACCAGCCGTTGTTGTTCACTCCCCAAGCCATATAGACGCCGACAAAATGACCTTTGCCCCTGATATTGTCAATAACGGTGTAGTCGGAAGTTTCGTTGGGAAGTGCCTGGCGGTACTGTGCATGAAAATATGCAGCATCTTCCGGCACATCAGTTAGCGTATAATCAATCTGATAGTAAAGGGTCATGGCATCCTTGTCGTTGATGTTTTCCATGGTGATTTTACATTTTTTGCGAAACGGCATCGGCCAGTAGCAGTTGAAAGCGCTTCCCGGATTCACGCAAACTGCCATTGAACTCAACGGCGCATATTCATTCCATC
The DNA here is from genome assembly GCA_964398855.1 of uncultured Mariniphaga sp. GTDB lineage: Bacteria > Bacteroidota > Bacteroidia > Bacteroidales > Prolixibacteraceae > Mariniphaga. The sequence continues at coordinate 6,000 of CAYNOQ010000035.1, forward strand.
CCATACCGAAAAAGTCGCCTACCGGAACTTCAACTGACGGGGTGTCTTCATCATCCCAGTAAAACCGGATGATGGAAAATTTCCAGTTTCCCGTTGGTGTCATCCAGATGTGCTGAATTGCACCGGGACCGTCAATCTCTGCAAGTGTGAAGGTTTCACCGGGTTGAATGCGAATAAAAGGATTGACCTTCCAGCCCTGTCCCAAATCACGGGCGGCATTTGTTGCGTTTGCAGTGTTTCTGGGCGCATCGGCATCCGGAATTGCCATGCCGCCTTTACCCTTTTCGCCAGTGAAGTTTTCCGGACTGATAGAGCGGGTTTTGGCATCGGAAAGGCGGTAAAGATTGCCCATATTCATGTTCAATCCATTAAAGTCGGACTGACCAAAAAGCTGCCCGGCAAGAAGAAAAACGATGGTAAATAGTGTTGCTGTTCTCATAATATCTGTAGTTTTAAGATGAAACAAAAGGACTAAAATAAACCTTTTTAAGATTAAATAAGCATTTGAAGGGAGTTTTAATCCAACCTTTTATCGCGAATGCATAAATATGTGAAAAATTTGTCTGAGTCTTTATAAATTTCCAACCCTTAGCCACCTACCCATAAATTTTCAATCACTTTTTTGTATTCGTTTTAATACTATCCTACCATAATATTAGGATACGGATTTCATAAAATGACAATTTTTAGGTATTGCGGCTGGATGGTGTTTGCGGTAAGTTTGCACCAGTTCATTAAACAGATACAATAAGATAGAATTACATGAAAAAAAATAGTTTTTTGATATTGCTCACCATTTTCTTCGTAACAGCCTGCGACAAGGATGAAAACGAATCTCCCGTTCCGGGAGATGTAACAGATATTCAGTTCATTGACGTTTCTTCATATACCGACTGGGTCTATTTTTCTTTCTCAAAAGGGGAGACTGTTACAGTTACTGACTTTCAGAATGATTTGTCGTGGGATATTGCCTTTCACAGAGGCGATGTGCGTTTAAACGGAGGTGAATCGGGTAAGGGAAAAGCGGAAGCGCTGAATACCAACAAAACAGATTGGAATGCAGTAACGGAAGCGCCGGCAGCCGGTTATGCAAAGGATCAGACAGGTAAAATTACAACTGCATTTACCGGAGACGGAACAACAGAAGAGAATCAGCCGTTTTCTCAGGCACTTGCTACGTGGCTGACGGTTGATACTAACAATCCGCCACCAAAATATATAGTCCATAACTGGATTTATATTGTGAAAGCTGCTGACGGCAACTATGTAAAATTGTGGTTATACGACAACAAGAACGAAAAAAATGCTGCCGGCTATGTTAGCTTCAAATACCAGTACAATGCCGATGGAAGTACCGGATTCAACTAAATAGGATATGGATGCATTGAGATTGAAAAGAGTGCCGGACAGTTTTTGCTGCCCGGTCATTCTTGTTATGAGGTGAAAAGCATGAGAATTATTCTATTGTCATTATTTCTTGCTGCCAGTGCAGCGCTCAACGCCCAGCATCAGCAGATAAGAGGTCAGATTTTTGACTGCGCATCGCATGAGGGGTTACACCTTGTCAGCGTGGGATTGTTAGGAACCACAAAAGGCACTGTTTCCGATGAATCGGGAAGGTTTGTGATTGATGAAATTTCCGCAGGGAATTACACTTTAGCCGTTTCATCGGTGGGTTATGAAGAAAAACACATTCCGGTTACAATTCCCCAGAAAAATGAAAACTCACTGAACTCCATATCGTTATGTGAAAAAGCAATCGACCTGGAGCAGGTTGTGGTTACGGCTACCCGCATCGAACGGATGTTGAAAAACGTACCCATACAAACCCAGATGATTTCGTCGAAAACCATTGAGCGCATGCAGGTAACCAATTTCAGGGATTTGCTGGAATTTGAACTGCCGGGTGTGGAGTTTACCAACAACGGCGGTTACGCAAATATCAATATGCTCGGTTTTGGTGGCAAATATGTGCTCTTTTTGATTGATGGCGAACGCATGGCTGGCGAAACATTCGACAACATTGACTACAACCGCATTGATATGGACAATGTGCAGCAGATTGAGATAGTGAAAGGAGCGGCATCTTCTCTTTACGGCTCCAATGCTGTTGGCGGAGTAATCAATATCATCACACAAAAGCCGCAAAAACCTTTTGAAACAGCTGCCGGTGTCAGGTTTGGCAGTAATAATGAACAAAACTATCACTATTCAGCGGGTTCGCGCAAAAGGTGGGGATACCTGAACCTGACATCCTCCTTCAAACTGATGGACCCCTATCTGCTGAAAGACAGAGAACCGCTGACGCAGTGGTTTGACGACGGCACAATGGTGGAACAGCCGCTGAGCCAGACCTACATTGCCGGTTTCAGAGATTACAGCATTACGCCCCGCGCAGGAATAGACCTGTCGGAAAAACTGCAGCTTGAAATAAAGGGAGGATACTATTTCAAGGAGAGAAATCCCGGCGGATTAGACGGAACAAAGGTAACCGACCACTATTTCAACTACACGGGAGGAATTAAGGCAGATTATAAAATTTCCGAAAC
>CAYNOQ010000035.1:8648-26071 GCA_964398855.1 uncultured Mariniphaga sp.
ACCACTATTTCAACTACACGGGAGGAATTAAGGCAGATTATAAAATTTCCGAAACACAGCACCTGCAGCTCACCGGAAACTTCGACCGGTATGATAAATTTATTTTCTACAAGCTGTTGGATGAAAAAGAGAAGAATTATGAAAATTCTCAGCAAAGATTAAGCGGATTATACAACTTATCGCTGCCGTTCGGGCATTCATTGGTTGCCGGAGCCGAATATTTTTTGGATAATCTGATGACATACATGTTTGAAAGCGCCGGAAACAACGCAAGTCGTGATGTGCAAACCTATGCTGTTTTCACACAGCAGGAGTGGCTTTTGTCAGAAAACGTTACATGGGTTACCGGATTGCGCTACGATTACCATTCGCAATACAAGGGGCATTTCACGCCGCGCTTGTCGGCGATGTATAAACCGGCACCCCGAATCACGCTGCGCGGAGGATATTCGGGCGGTTTCCGCTCGCCTACGCTGAAGGAGTTATATACCGATTGGTTTCACCCCTACGGCGGTGGTTTTCAGATTATCGGCAACAAAGATATGAAAGTTGAAAAGAGCAATAATTTCAATGTTTCCACAGAAGCCTCCTTTGGCAAAACCATCGTAACGGGCATGGCGCAATACTCGCTTATTGACAATATGGTCAGCACTGTATGGGTGAATGATGACACGGTAAAATACGCCAATATCGGAAATGCAAAGGTGCTGAGCACGGAGCTATCGGTTACGAGCCAGATTACCAACAATTTGTCGGTAAGGGCAGGCTATTCTCACACGCGCGACAATCTGGGAAGACGATCATTGGTGCGCCCCCATTCAGCCACTGCGCGGATTGATTACACCATTCCGCTATTCAGGAAATATAATCCTACCGTGAGTTTCAGCCAAAAATATTTCAGCGGAATGGATATTTACGGAACCGGCGATATTACCGACACCGATAACGAATCGGGAATTGAAAAGGAGACAGTCGAAGAATACCGGGTACACTATGGCCGATACGCAATCAGCCGTTTTACGGTGGCGCAGTCGCTTCCCTTCAAAATCACGCTGAACGCAGGTGTAAATAACCTGTTCGATTACAAGGCTAAATTTTCAAGCTTCTATTCAAGCATTTCACCCGGAAGAACGTTTTATATCGGTTTAAAATGGAAGTTGTAAAAATATGAAGAAAAAACATATATACATCATTATAAGTGCGTTAATCTTAGTTGTATCAGGATGGCTGCTTTGGCAAAAGGCAGCTTCACCAACGAAAATTGCACTTTTTAATTTTCAGCCTTTTCAGGTATCAAACATCTCCTTATCAAACTCCGAAAAGTTTATAAGATTTGATGAAGTGTCAGTAAATGAGGTCGATAGACTGAAGAATTACGATTTTGTAATTGGCTTCGGAATGGGACTCAAAATTTCGGAAGAAGAGCGCAACCGGATTCAGCAGATGGCTGACAAAGGGATACCAATTTACATGCACTCGGTTACCAATCCGCAGAACGATATCTGCAATCTGGACAGCGCTGCCATTGAGCAAATGGCGGGTTATCTTGCAAACGGCAACAAAGCCAACTACCAAAGCATGGCACGCTACATCCGCCGGAACATCGACAAAAAAATATTCTTTGCCACCGAACCACAACCCGTGGCAGAAAGCGTTTTAGACGCATTTTTTCATATTGACGAGCATGTCTCTTTCCAAAACAGAGAAGAATATGAAGTTTATCTGAAAAAGTTAGGTCTATACAGGGAAGGTGCAGGCAGGGTTGCTGTTTTTTCCGGTATTCACGATCCGTTCAGCGGAAATAAGGAGCACTTGGACAGCCTGATTGTTTCGCTGCAAAACTCGGGATTGAATGTCTATCCCATTTCGTCAAAATCCAAACGGTTAGAATTTCTGGAACAGGTCAATCCCGATGCGGTAATTTACTTTCCACACGGACGGCTTTTGCCCGCCCGCCCGGATGATGCCGTTGAATGGCTAAAAACCCGTAATATTCCTTTTTTCGCTCCGCTGACTATTCTTCAACTCAAAGAGGAATGGCTGAAAAACCCAATGGGATTGTTCGGCGGATTTATGGGGCAAACCATTGTCATGCCCGAACTTGATGGCGCCATCTATCCCTACACTTTGGTTGCTCAGGAAAAAAACAGCGAAAATCTTTATGTTTTCAGGGTAATTCCCGACAGGTTAAAAAGCTTTACTACGATAATCAACAACATGATTGCGCTGAAACATAAGAAAAATGCGGAGAAAAAAATAGCAGTTTACTACTTCAAGGGAGCGGGACAAGAGACATTAGCTGCACAGGGTCTGGAGACTATTCCTGCACTTTACAATCTGCTGAAACGGCTGAAAACCGAAGGATATAAGGTGGACAATCTTCCGGCAACCGAAAAGGATTTTGAAAATTTGCTGATGACTCAGGGAGCAGTGCTGAACACTTATGCCGAAGGCGCTTTTGATGATTTCCTGAAAAACGGAAACCCGCAGTTAGTCAGCAGGAAAGATTATGAAAAGTGGGTAGGGCAGACTTTATCAAAATCATTGTATAAAGAGGTTACCGACCTGTATGGCGAAGCGCCCGGTGATTATATGAGCGTTGAGGAAACCGGCGAAGAATATCTTGCCGTAGCCCGCATTCAGTTGGGTAACATTGTGCTGCTGCCGCAGCCGATGGCAGCATTGGGCGATGATAATTTCGCCATTGTTCACGGAGCAAAAATGCCGCCGCCGCACACCTATATCGGTTCTTATCTCTGGACGCAGTTTGGCTTCAAAGCCGATGCCCTGCTTCATTTCGGAACGCACGGCAGTCTGGAATTTACACCCCAAAAGCAGGTGGCATTGAGTAACGACGACTGGGGTGACCGGCTGGTTGGAACGATTCCCCACTTCTATTACTACACCATTGGAAATGTTGGTGAAAGCATGATGGCAAAACGGCGCTCCTACGCCACAACCATTTCATACCTGACACCCGCCTTCACAGAGAGCAACACCCGGAAGCAATTCAAAACATTGCAGGATAAAATCCGTGAATATTACAACAGTGATGAAGCAAATCAGCCACAGGCATCGCTGAATGTGAAGAAGGCTGCCGTTAGTCTGGGTATTCACCGCGATTTGCGGATGGACAGCATATTAACTCAGCCTTATACCGCAGAGGAGATAGAGCGCATTGATAATTTTGCCGAAGAGATTGCCAATGAGAAGATAAACGGGCAACTCTATGTTTCGGGTGAATCCTACGCACCGGAAAAAATCAACTCCACCGTACTGGCAATGAGTGCCGACCCGATTGCATACAGTCTGTTTGCTTTGGATAAACAGAGAGGGAAAGTATCTGAAAATCAGCTAAAAAATAAGGCTTATTTCACACAACACTATTTAGAGCCGGCAAAGGAATTAGTTGGTCAGGTTCTGGCAGGAAAACCTGTGAATGACGAGTTAGTTTGTCAGATTGCGGGAATTACTGCGGAAGAGTTGAAGGAAAGTAATCCCATTCCGGCAAAACCGATAATGCCACCAATGAACCGACAGGCTCAGGCATCAGAACAGACCAAAGAGCAGAAGGAAAAGGCACGGTTAATTGCTGAAATTGAGCATACCATTCAAAATATTCTGTTTTACAAAACAGCGCTTGAGGAGAGCCCGGAACTTGAGTTTGAAGCGTTACTCAATGCGCTGTCTGGCGGATATGTGGCGCCGTCATCCGGTGGTGATGCAGTGGCAAATCCTAAAGCGGTTCCCACCGGAAGAAATCTCTATTCGGTAAATGCAGAGGCAACCCCGTCGGAAGCTGCTTGGGACAGAGGCGTGGCGTTGGTAAATACCACTTTGGAACAGTATCAGAAAAAGCACGGTGAATATCCGCGTAAAGTGAGCTACACTTTCTGGAGCAGTGAGTTTGTTGAAAGCGAAGGCACCACCATTGCGCAGGTTCTCTACCTGTTGGGTGTTGAGCCTGTGCGTGACACCTATGGGCGCGTTTCCGAATTGCGCCTGATTCCTGATGAGGAGTTGGAACGTCCGCGCATTGATGTTGTGGTTCAGACCTCCGGGCAGTTTCGCGACCTTGCCGCATCGCGGCTGATGCTGATTTCGAGAGCAGTGGAAATGGCTGTCGTTGCTAAAGATGAAAAGTATGAAAATCTCGTTTCAAAAAGCGCTGTTGAAATTGAACGGCAATTGGTAGAGCAGGGAGTATCGCCCAAAAATGCCCGCGAAATGTCCACTAACCGGATTTTTGGTGGAGTTAACGGCATGTATGGTACCGGCATTCAGGAGATGATTACTAACAGCGACAAATGGGAAACGGAAAATGAAATTGCCAATGCCTATATGAATAATATGGGGGCTGATTACGGCAGTGATCAGAACTGGGGGGAATTTCATGCCGGACTGCTGCGCACGGTGCTCACCAACACGGACGTAATTGTGCAGCCGCGCCAGAACAACACGTGGGGAGCGTTGAGCCTTGACCACGTTTATGAATTTATGGGCGGAATGAATCTGGCTATCCGCAACGTAACAGGGAAAGACCCCGAAGCTTATTTTGCCGATTACCGCAATCGCAACAATGCCAAAATGCAGAATCTGAAAGAAGCAATCGGCGTGGAATCGCGTGCCACCGTTCTGAACCCTGAATATATCAGAGAGGTGATGAAGGGCGGCGCATCAAGCGCTTCGCAGATTACGGAAGTTGTAACCAACACTTTCGGGTGGAACGTTACCAAGCCCAATGTCATTGATAATGAGCTATGGAATGAGTATTACAATATTTATGTAAAGGATAAATTTCGTTTGGGCACCGAAGCATTTTTCAGGGATAAAAGCCCGGCAACATTGCAGGAGGTTACTGCAATCATGATGGAATCCGCACGGAAAGGGATGTGGAGAGCCACCCCGGAGCAACTCGCCGACATTGCAAAGCTGCACACCGAGCTGGTGAAGGAATTCGGCTCAACTGGTTCGGGATTTTCAGGCGGAAACGAAAAATTACAGGATTTCATCGCCGAAAAACTATCTGCTTCTGATGCCAGAGATTACAACAGTCAGATTCAGGCAATGAAAACCGCCGGAACAAAAATGAATGCGAATCAAACGGGTACGGTTCTGAAAAAGGAGGCAGTGGGAGAAATTGAAAACGGCGAAAAATTCTCACTCAACGGCGTCATTGTTACCGTATCGGTTTTGGGTGCATTTGTGGCGCTCCTGCTGATTTTAAGACGAAAAAGGAGGTACTGATGGAAATGGTTATTCAGATACTGGTGCTGTTTATCATCATCAACAGCTTGCTGAAACTCAGCTTCTGGAAATGGTGGCAAACGGTAATTTTTGCTGCAATCACTGCGGTTTTTGTGATTTGGGCACAGCAGTATGCCATTGTTCAATCCAAAACCCAGTTGCAGGATTACCTTTTAAACCGCCGTGCGTTGCAGGATATGGCTGTTCTTGTTACGGTGGAATCGGCAATTTGTTTTGCCTTCTGCTTTGCCATGTTAAAAGATATGTTCGGGAAAAAGAGGAAGCTCTGGATTCAGTTTTTGCACTGGTATCCTAACCTTTTGCTCTTTCCGGTTCTGTTTTATCTGCTTACTCAGGCTGTTTTCAGCTTTCCCGGAATTAATTTCGACACGATAACATACGTTTTTGCAGGAATCACATTTGTTGCCATTCCTGCCGCTTCCATAGGAATGAAGTTGCTGGTGCGCGAAAAGGAGTTGTTACTTGAAGTTCATTTTCTGGTGAGTCTTTTCATCGCTATTTTAGGGCTGCTAACAACCGTAAACGGAAATGTTGTTTATGCTGCCGTGAAAGAGCCGTTGGACATTAAGGCAATAACCGGTGCGGTTATCATTTTTCTGCTGCTTTTTGCGGCAGGATTTATCTGGAACAGAATTAAATGGAGATTCGGAAAAAAGTATCGTTCCAACTCAAAAGCATAAAACGAATTGTTTTCAATATATAACATATTAAAAATCAACAAGTATTCTTATCCGAAAAAAATCGGACGGGAGATTTGTATTTTATTAAAGCAGACAGATAATGGAAGTTATTTCAAAAACACTATTCTGGGTAGCCAACAGTTTGCTGATACCCGATATTATAATTTTGCTGTTTCTTTTTGGGCGTTCGCTGCTGCTTATCGGCAGTTTTTACAATCAGTTTATGATCAAGCGAAAAAATGACAAGGCGATAGGAAACAGAATCCGGGAGTTAGCAACTCTCGGCATGGATGAGCTGAGAAGTGTTATTCCCGAACATGACAATTCGCTTTTTGTGAGGTATCTTCGTGACCTGCTGACCACTGCACCGGGCGAGGCTTATTCCGATTTTTTAATTTCCAATTTTGAAAATGAAGCGGAAAAAGACCTTGCACTCTCGAAAATGCTTGCCAAAATGGGGCCGATACTCGGATTAATCGGAACGCTCATTGCCATGAGCCCCGCTCTGGTTGGGCTTTCAACAGGTGATATTTCGGGAATGGCTTACAACATGCAGGTAGTTTTTGCCACAACGGTTGTCGGGCTTGTGGTATCTGCCGTCGGGTTGGTTACTTTGCAGGTTAAGCAGCGCTGGTATGCAAAAGACGTGAACAATCTCGATTATATTTCTAAAATTTTAACCCGTGAAAAAACCGAATTATGAGCAGAAGACGTCGCGCCAACAGATTTTTTACCGATGACAACGCCGATCCGCTGAGTGTTGTTGTCAACTTGTTTGATGTTGCCATGGTATTTGCCGTGGCGCTAATGGTAGCCATGGTGATGCACATGAACATGACCGAAATTTTCACTAAGGAAGATTATACCATCGTCAAAAATCCGGGCAAGGAGAATATGGAGATTATCACCAAAGAAGGTAATAAAATCAACAGATATACTCCTTCGGATGAGCAGGAAGCAGGTTCCAAAGGGCGAAGAGTGGGAATTGCCTACGAACTTGAAAACGGAGAGATTATTTATGTGCCCGAATAGGGAATTTGAAAAGGCAAGCCTGTGGCTTAAAAGTGGTGCATCTGAAACACAATAAATCCATAAACTGCGTATCGTAGAATGCGAAAAAGGGCAAACTTTAAATAACGATCCGAAGGATAGCCTGCCGAACCAACTAATAGGCAGGTTCCCGACCAGGGAACCGGCGTCAGCGCTGCAACAATGATTAGAAATATTCCGTATTTTTTGAGCTGAGGCCAGGTTTGCCTAAAAAATTTCATTCTGATATATCTGAATGACACCTTTTTATGAATCATTTTTCCAATCAGGAATGTGAGGTAACCCATCAAATAGGAGATCACTGCCAAAAATGCCACGATGGAAATGTAAGTCATTGTTCCACCCCTTTTCATCCCCCAGATCATGAAAATTTCAGGTGGAATAATTCCGATAAAAAACTCGGAAATGATGTAGATGACATAAATTATCAGAGGTTTTGCATAAAATTGTTCAATCCAGACGTCCGGCGCATTGGTCAGAACTATCTTTTCAAAGGAAAAATATACTGCCAGGATTATCACCAGCCAAATCAGACCTTTTATGAAATTTGTCAGAAAAAACTTAAATTTCGGACTGTGTATCATCGCTTTAGAATGAATTGAAATTGTTTAAAATAATGTTTTGGAAGCTTGAAAACTAAAAAATTGGACAGGTTTTTATTTTTGCAAACAGGCGCTGGATTATTACTCCTTATCCCTGAAAAGGTGAAAAAATCCCCGCGCTCTTCGGTTTTTGTCATCGCGCCCCTTTCCTTCTGCCACATAGTAATAGACTCCCGGACTGGCAAAACGCCCGCCAATACGCCCGTCCCAGACAGTTGCCGTGTAGGTGTCGCCAAACCCCCTGACATCACTGCTTTCCCAAAAATGAATACGTTTCCCCCAGCGGTTGTAAATGGAAATTTTTAAGTTTTTCATTGACCAGAACTTCACAACAAAAAGATCATTTACCCCGTCTCCGTTGGGAGTGAATACGTTTGGCGCAGAGATAAACGAAGTGTCAATCACAATAAAATCGTCCATATAAGCAGTGTCAACACAAACCGTGAATTCGGAAACTTTTTTGGAAACTAATTTAACCCTGTAATGTCCCGATTTTTCAAAAGTGTAAACCGGCGAATCATCATAAGCTATAAAATCAATGCTATCTAACGGTTGCTGCGTTTTCTCCCCTTCAAGTTTCAGCTCGTCGAAATTTCTGTAAAAAAACCATTCATACATGCCCGGACTGCCATTTTCCGACTCATTGCTGAAAGTAACGGTTAGCGGCGCTTCGCCCTGCATCGGGTCTAAAGAAAATTTTGCTTTGGTAACAATGGATTCATATAAAACGGGAGCCGTTGTTACACAGCCAAACCGATCATAAACCCTGAAATTATATTCGGTATTTGTGCCCGGCGGGCTGAACATCTGCGGATCAATCACACTGGCAACCGTTACATCTTTTTCCTTCCATTCCACTTTGATGTCTCTGAAAACTTCAATTTCAGCGCCATTCCCCAAATCGAAATAGCTCATTTGCGAAGCTTCAAAATCACCTGACAACCGGAATGATTCGCAGTTGGAATCCGAAATTTCAGCCGTGGCTGAAATCCAGCTGTTAAATATCCATGCTCTGAAAATTTCAGCAGTTTCACCCTGATTGACCGTTACACGGTAACCGCCGTCAGGCAGTGAGCTGACGGAAGATTCTTGTCCGTCAAGGCTTTCCGAAAAATAAAACTCAAAATCACCGGATTCGGGACTGTATTTTTCCCATAAAAACGTTTTGGTACCCTGCAGCGATGTGTTAACTGTAAGTGCTCCGTCTTGGACGCCTTCACTTTCGGCACAAAAAATAAAAATGTTATCGGTTTCAGGAAAAACCTGATATTCAGTTGATGTCACTCCCGATGCACCGGGAGCAGTCAGCTGCGCCGTTGAAACATGAAAACTTAACAGTAAGGTGATAAATAAAAAAAAGTGTATTTTGCTCTTATTCTTCATAAACTACTACCGAATTCTTTAAGCTACAATATTAACGTATAATTTCTATTTAATTGTTTGAGTTGCTATAAAACAACTTCTATTTTTGTGATTTTAATTTTGAATTTGAATTTTAGTGGATTTGGATTATTTAGAAAACTTAAATAAGGCACAGCAGGAAGCAGTGGTTTCCACTGAAGGTCCCGCTTTAATTATTGCAGGTGCAGGTTCGGGGAAGACCCGCGTTCTCACCTACCGGATTGCTCATTTGGTGAAACGGGGCGTTAAGCCCTCTTCAATTCTTGCGCTCACTTTCACCAACAAGGCGGCGCGGGAAATGAAAGAACGGATTGCGGAAGTGGCAGGCGGCAGCGTTTCTCGCTATTTGTGGATGGGAACTTTTCATTCTATCTTCTCGCGAATTTTAAGGGCTGAACATCAGGCAATAGGCTTTCCTTCGAACTTTACGATTTTAGACGCTGCAGATAGCAAAAACCTGATAAAAACCGTGGTAAAAAGCTTTCAGTTAGATGATAAAATCTATAAGCCGGGAAGTGTGGCTGCAAGAATTTCAATGGCAAAAAACAACCTGATTACGCCCGATTCCTATGCTCAGAATACGGAAATCCGCCAGACCGACAAGTCCATGCGGATGCCCTACATTTCTGAAATATACAAGGAATATGTGAAGCGCTGCCGCCTGTCCGGAACGATGGATTTTGATGATCTGCTTTTGAGAACCAACCTGCTGTTCCGCGATCATCCTGAAATTCTCGAAAAATACCGGCAACGGTTCAGCTACATTTTGGTTGATGAGTATCAGGATACAAACTTTGCGCAATATCTGATAATCAGAAAATTGGCTGCCATACATCAAAATTTGTGTGTGGTGGGAGACGATGCCCAGAGTATCTACTCCTTTCGCGGGGCAAGAATTGAAAATATTCTCAGCTTTCAGTCCGATTATCCCAATCACAAAATTTTTAAGTTAGAGCAAAACTATCGCTCCACCCAAATGATTGTCAACGCTGCAAACAGTATTATTGCCAAAAACAAGCGACAGATTCCCAAAACGGTATTTTCGGAAAAAGAACCCGGGAAAGCGATTAAAGTGATTTCTGCACTCACGGATAACGAAGAGGGATTTCTTGTGGCACAGGAAATTTCAGAAACCCAGTTGCGCTATCATTATAAGAATCAGGATTATGCAATTCTGTATCGCACCAATGCGCAATCCAGAATTTTTGAAGAGGCGCTGCGCAAACGAAATATTCCCTATAAAATTTACGGCGGACTCAGTTTTTACCAGCGAAAAGAGATTAAGGATTTGCTTGCCTACTTCAGGCTGGTAGTCAATCCGTGGGACAATGAAGCGCTCAAACGAATTATCAACTATCCGGCGCGCGGAATCGGGCAAACTACGCTTTCAAAACTGGAAACGGAAGCGGTAGGCGGCGAAACTTCAATCTGGAAGATAATCTGCGCTCTTCCTGACGGGAATCCGGCAAATCTGAACAGGGGTACAGTGGCGAAAATTTCAGATTTCAGGGAGATGATTCTTGAATTTAGAAGGATTACCGCTGAGCAGGATGCCTGGACGGCTTCCAAAACCATTGCGGAAAATACCGGTCTGCTAAAAGAGCTTTACAACGACAAATCTCCCGAAGGATTGAGCCGGCATGAAAATATTCAGGAACTTTTAAACGGAATTCAGGAGTTCAGCATTAATGCCCTGGAAGAGGGGCAGCCATCTAAACTTGAAAATTATCTTGAAGATGTGGCACTGCTCACCGATCAGGATAATGAAACCGACGAAGACAGGGATAAGGTAACGCTGATGACCGTTCACTCTGCAAAGGGACTGGAATTTAAAAATGTGTTTGTTGTGGGGCTTGAAAAAAACCTGTTTCCGTCTGCTCAGTCCGAAGAAAATGGTTCGCCCGAAGCGATTGAAGAGGAGCGCCGTCTCTTTTATGTTGCGCTGACGCGCGCAATGGAAAATGCCTGGTTTACTTATGCAAACCAGCGCTATCGGTGGGGAAATCTCGAATTTTGTTCGCCCAGCAGGTTTTTAAAGGAGGTTGATGAGAAATATTTGGAAACTACAGAGGCATTGCAAGGATTCGCCGGAAACAATATGGAGAGCCGGATAAGTTTATCAGATCTTCAGCGACCACGCACCTATTTTGAGAGAAAGACTCCATTCAGGCTACAGGCACCGGGAACCGAACAAACAGCAGGAAGACAGACTGAACAACCTGCATTTGAAGGAGACAATCCCGAAAAAATTGTTCAGGGTATAAAGGTTGAGCACCAGCGGTTTGGCATTGGAAAAGTGCTGAAAGTTGAAGGAGTTTCACCCAATAAAAAGGCAATTGTGTTTTTTCACAATGCCGGGCAAAAACAGCTGCTGCTCAAGTTTGCAAGACTGAAAATCATTGACTGAAGTTTTATGGGACAGGATGTGAAAAATTGCCGTATTGCAAAGAAAATGTTAGCTTTGCAGAGAGAAACATCGGACCCCCGGATTTTCTTAAATCATTTTAATTATTAAAAAATCATTTCATGGATTACAATTCTAAAAGAACAAAACTTTCCATGCCGGAGTATGGAAGGAATATTCAAACAATGGTTGACCATCTGTTTACAATAGAAGACAGGGAAAAACGAAACCAGTCGGCTCATGTAATTATCGACGTGATGGGAAATTTATATCCCTATCTGCGCGATGTGCCTGAATATAAGCACAAACTGTGGGATCATCTGGCAATTATGTCGAACTTCAAACTCGATATTGATTATCCTTATGAGTTGCCTTCGCCTGAAATGCTGACTGAAAAACCACGCAAAGTTCCCTATAATCAGAGCGAAATCAAATTGAGACATTACGGGCTGATTATAGAAAAACTGATTGAAGAGGCTGTGGCGATGGAGGGAGAAGAAAAGGAAATTTTGATTGAGCAGATTGCCAATCAGATGAAAAAATTATACCTCTCCTGGAACAAGGATTCTGTTGAAGATGAGAAAATTTTTCTCGATTTGGAAGAGTTGTCGGGAAACAGGCTCAAGGTATCGCGGGAAATTCAGCTTGCCGAAGTCAGGATTCAGACTCCACAACCACCTCAGTCACAATCAAAAAAGAAGAAAAGAAAAAAATAAATCTTAAAAATTTCAGATGACTACTTTTCTGGTTGAAGGCGGAAATCCATTGAAGGGCGTCATTGAACCCCAGGGTGCAAAAAACGAAGCGCTTCAGGTTATTTGTGCAGCGTTGCTCACTGATGAAGAGGTTACCATCTCAAATATTCCCGAAATCAGGGACGTTCTGAAACTCATGGAAATTTTGCAGGGTTTGGGCGTTCGCGTTGAGCGGCGCAAAAAAGGAGTTTTCAGTTTTAATGCCGGAAAAATCAATCTGGATTTTCTGAAAACAAGAACCTATTCCGAGCAGGCATCCGGTTTGCGTGGCTCCGTAATGGTTGTAGGCCCCTTACTTGCGAGGTTTGGAACAGGTTTTATTCCGCAGCCGGGTGGCGATAAAATCGGACGCAGACGATTAGATACCCACTTTGCCGGTATGCAGGCGTTGGGCGCAGATTTCAGTTTTGATGCACAAAACAAATGGTATTCGCTGCACGCAAAAAAATTAAAAGGAACATACATGCTGCTTGATGAGGCTTCGGTGACGGGCACCGCAAATATTGTGATGGCAGCAGTTTTGGCGGAAGGCACCACCACCATATATAATGCTGCCTGCGAACCCTATATTCAGCAACTTTGCAAAATGCTGGTCTCCATGGGTGCAAAAATTTCAGGAATTGGTTCAAACCTGCTGATTATCGAAGGCGTAACTTCACTTGGTGGCTGCTCCCACCGGATTTTGCCCGACATGATTGAAGTAGGTAGTTTCATTGGGCTTGCCGCACTGACAGCATCCGAGCTGACCATCAAGAATGTTGGTCTGGAGCATCTTGGAATTATCCCCGACTCTTTTCGCCGGTTAGGAATTCAGGTTGAGCAGCACAACGATGATTTGTTGGTCAAAGACCCCGGACATTATGAAATTGAAAGCTATATCGACGGTTCAATTATGACCATTGCCGATGCGCCCTGGCCCGGACTGACGCCCGACCTTTTAAGCGTATTCCTTGTGGTTGCAACGCAGGCAAAAGGGAGCGTGCTCATTCATCAGAAAATGTTTGAAAGCCGTCTGTTTTTTGTGGACAAACTTATCGACATGGGTGCACAGATTATCCTTTGCGATCCGCATCGCGCCATTGTCATCGGACACGACCGGCACCACAGCCTGAGAGGCGCTAAAATGACTTCACCCGACATCAGAGCAGGGATTGCATTGCTCATTGCAGCCTTGTCAGCAAAGGGAAAAAGCACCATCGACAATATTCAGCAAATTGACCGGGGATACGAAAACATAGAGACCCGATTGCAACAAATAGGCGCCAAAATCAGTCGCATTTAAACACTTTATTCAAAAAAGTGTTATAATTAGACCAAATTTCTTTAATAATCAAAGATGAGTGCAATGAAAAGAATTTCTGTTTTAGCAATGGTAATGCTCTTAATAACAGCTGTTTCCTATGGTCAGGAGCTGGGTATAAACATTGGAAACAAGGCGCCTGATTTAATCGGCACATCGCCGGATGGCAAAACGTTTAAACTCTCCGAAACCAACGGGCATCTTGTGTTGCTCGATTTTTGGGCAGGCTGGTGCGGACCTTGCAGGGTAGAGAATCCCAATGTGGTGAATGTCTATAATAAGTACAAAGACAAGGAATTTGAAAACGGAAAAGGATTTACCGTTTTCAGCGTTTCGCTTGACCGCACGGCAGACCAGTGGAAAAAAACCATTACAGCCGACAAGTTGGAGTGGCCCTACCACATCAGCGACTTAAAAGGCTGGAATTCAAAATATGCGGCAGTTTATGGCGTCAGAGGTATTCCTGATAATTTTCTCATTGACGGAAATGGCGTAATCATCGCCCGCAAATTGCGCGGTCCCGCTTTGGGGGCAACACTTGAAAAGCTGTCAAAGAAATAGAGATAATCTGCGCTAAGTATAGGTTATTCAGCACAAATTGACACCTAAAGGTTTACTTGGGTGTCAATTTGTCTTTTATAGCAGTCATGGCAAATTTTTTGATAGGTCGTGGTGCATTTTAAATGAGAAATTTATGGCTGAGAAAAATAAAAATCAAAAAGAGGAAATAATCGACGAAACCGCTGATATTAACTCCCAAAACAATGTTGACGAATCTGAGGACATTGAATCTGAGAATGAAGTCTCTGTTGAAGAAAAAGAGAGCGGCAGAAAGAAAAAAGATAAGAAGGATAAAAAAGAGACCGAAATTGCGGAATTGAAGGAAAAATTGGAGGAGCTGTCCGACAGGCACCTGCGTTTGCAGGCTGAGTTTGATAATTTTCGAAAACGCACCGTTCGGGAAAGGGCAGAATTGATTAAATCCGGAGGTGAATCGGTTATTTTGGATATCTTGCCGGTTGTGGATGATTTTGAACGGGCAATCCAGTCATTGGAAGCGCTTCCCGAAGATGATCCGGGGAAGCAGGGTACAGAGCTGATTTATAACAAGCTGATTAAGACACTGAAACAAAATCAGGTTGAGGAAATTGATGCGCATAATCAGTTTTTCTGTGTGGATTTACACGAGGCGGTAACACAAATACCGGCACCGGACGAAGATATGAAAGGAAAAGTTGTGGATGTGATTCAAAAAGGATATACGCTGAACGGCAAGGTAATCCGTTATGCCAAAGTAGTGGTTGGCGCATAAACAGGGAGTTGGAAAAATGACAAAAAGAGATTATTACGAAGTGCTTGGGGTGAGCAAAGATGCTTCTGCTGAGGAGATTAAAAAAGCTTACCGCCAGAAGGCAATGCAATATCATCCGGATAAAAATCCGGATAATAAGGAGGCTGAGGAGAAATTCAAGGAGGCTGCCGAAGCCTATGAAGTACTTCGTGATCCCGAGAAAAAGCAACGTTACGATCAGTTTGGACATGCCGGTATGGGTGGTGCTGCCGGCGGTGGCGGCTTTGGCGGTTTTTCAAATATTGATGATATTTTCTCCGCTTTCGGGGATATTTTTGGCGGATTTGGCAGCTTTGGCGGCAGTCGCTCCTACAGCAGCGGACGCCGCGTTGCCCGTGGCTCCGATCTTCGCGTGAAGGTTAAGCTTACCCTTGAGGAGATTGCCAATGGTACGGAAAAGAAAATTAAGGTAAAAAAATATGTTCAGTGCCAGCAGTGCAGCGGCACCGGTGCAAAAGGCGGAACCGCCTACTCTACCTGCTCAACCTGCCGCGGATCAGGGAGAGTAACCCAGGTGAAAAACACCATTTTAGGGCAGATGCAAACCACTTCAAGCTGCCCGACCTGTCATGGCGACGGCAAAATAATTACCGATAAATGCAGCAATTGTGCTGGCGAAGGGGTGCTCCGCGATGAGGAAGTGATTACCATAAAAATTCCTGCCGGAGTGGGCGAAGGAATGCAGATGACCGTTACCGGAAAAGGGAATGCAGCCCGGCGGGGCGGCATAAACGGTGATTTACTTGTGGTTATTACCGAAGAAGATCATACCGAATTAATTCGGGACGGGAACAACCTGATTTACAATCTATTTCTCTCTTTCCCTGAAATTACGCTCGGAACAACTGCTGAAATACCAACAGTTGACAGTAAGGTTAAAGTGAAAATTGATCCCGGCACTCAGCCTGAAAAAATTCTGAGGCTGCGCGGAAAGGGATTGCCTGATGTCAATGGCTATGGAAAAGGTGATTTGTTAGTAAGAATTCATGTCTGGATTCCCAAAAAACTTAATTCTGAGGAACGGAAAATCCTTGAAAAACTACTGACATCACCCGGATTTAAAGGAGCACCATCAGCTTCTGAAAAATCATTTTTTGAAAAGATGAGATTCTCAAATTAATCCGGAATTAAATTTTATGCGACTGTGATTTTTTTTTTACAATCGCATAAAACTGTTGGTAAAGCAATCCGGTTATTTTCGCATAAACATTCGAATTAAAGTTTTATTTAATTTATACCTGGTTTAAAAATAGTCATTTTTTGTAAATTTGAAGAATTCCCGATTAAATAACCGCTCAGTAGATTTATTTTTTGTATTTTTCGTCAGGATGTTTAAAAAACATAATACAAAACCTTTAAAGTCTTGATTATTAATAAAAAGTGTTGGTAAGATTATATTTAAAGAACTTATGCAATGAAATCAAATCTGGGTAAAAATTCAATTTTAAAAAGTATTTTATTTTTTTTAGTCTTCTTTCTGATTTTTTCCTGTGGTTCTTCACAATCAGGACAAAAAGAAATTGCTGAAAAAAGCGCTGAAAACGAATATTTTGTAGCAGCCTACATCTGGCCATCATGCCATCACGATGAGCGTTTTGGCGATATTCTGTGGCCAGAGGGAATGGGAGAATGGGAAGTGATAAACAAAGGCGACCGGCGTTTTGACGGTCATTATCAGCCCCGCCAGCCACTTTGGGGATATGAACTGGACAACGACCCGGAGGTTGTGGAGCGATGGATTGATGTTGCTGTTGATCACGGAGTCAACGTTTTTGTTTATGACTGGTATTGGTATGATGAAGGTCCGTTTCTGGAAAGTGCACTGAATGATGGCTTTTTGAAAGCAAAAAACAATACAAAAATGCAGTTTTACATCATGTGGGCAAACCATGATGTCAGACACAACTACTGGAATGTCCACAAATATAAAGACGACACTTCCATTTTGTGGAATGCCGTGGTTGACCGAGAAAATTTCAAAGTCATTGTTGAAAGGGTTATCAGACAATATTTTACACGTCCGAATTATTTCAAAATTGACGGAATGCCGGTATTTTCAATTTTCAGTGTGGATAAACTGCTTGAAAGTTTTGGCGGAAGCGTGGAAGAGGCTCGCAAAGCGCTGGATTATTTCCGGGAAGAGGTTAAAAAGGCAGGCTTTCCCGATTTGCATATACAGTGGAATCAGGGCGGCGGTTCCATTATGTCGGAAGAGACAGCCGGAAGATTCAGGGAGAGGGTGCAGGCTATGGGATTCAACAGCGTGGCAATGTACAATATGGGCGGTTTGAATGAAGATTACCTGCTTTATGGTGCCAGTTCGGTAAAAATCAGGGAACAGATGGATGCCTTGCTCGATATTCCGGTTTTTCCATGTGTTTCGGTTGGCTGGGATGACACGCCCCGGTTTCCGGCAAAAGGGATAAAAGATGTGGTTCATTACCATAACACTCCAGAAAGTTTTGCCGCCCTACTCTCCAAAGCAAAAAAATATGCAGACAATCATCCGGAACAACCCAAGTTAATCACAATAAATGCCTGGAACGAGTGGGTAGAAGGCAGTTACCTGCTGCCCGACATGCTCAACGGATTCGGCTATCTTGAAGCGGTGA
>CAYNOQ010000036.1:0-25555 GCA_964398855.1 uncultured Mariniphaga sp.
GTATTTGAATATTATGCCAAAAAATACATCAATTTAAAAGATAAGGTACTAATTGTACCATCAAATCAGCTGTTTCTCGAACTTCATAACCTATTCGGACAATCGTTTTGCATAATCGCAATCGTACACACCATTCAAAAATGGAAACGATTTACGGCTCTTTTTCTTAGTGAAAAATCGAATTCGAGGTAATTAATTACGATTTTCCTTATACTTACAGTCGTACTTCGTGCTTGGGTTTATCGTTAAGATCGCTCCCTCGGCAAGCGCCAGACCGTTATGGGTAAATAAAAGAAATGTATATCCGCGACTTTGTCGCCACCTCTCCTTTAAGATTTCACTAACGCCGTTATTCCCGCTTAAAGGGTGGGAATCTCTCACTTAGTGACAAATATACGGATAAGCATATTTCATTGTCTTATATCAGGTTGATTTACAGAATATTATTTTTGTCTGCCGCATAAAGCTGTTAAAACAGTCGTTTAAATGGATGGCGTTCTATCTGCATTATAATGAACTTTCTTCTGCAAAATTTGTATAGAAATATGCTTTATCCCATTCTTTTTGGGTGTTGATTTTAAAAAATATGTTCAGAAATTATATTTTTTTACTTACATATCTCTTCTTATTCATACCATTTCAAAATTTTGCACAAGAGGATGAAAACGTAGCCCAAACTGTCGTTCATCTGCTGAACTATGTTTCGTTCGACTATGCGGAAGCCGTGAAAGACGGGCAGATTATAAATGATCAGGAATACGATGAACAGCTGGAATTTGCCGCGCATATCATTGATCTAACCCGTACATTTTCCTTTCTGCCTTCACCGCAAAAGGAGATTTTGTTGAAGGAAATGGGACTTTTATTAGAAAAAATTAAAGAAAAAGTTGCAGATGAAGAGATTGCAGCCATTGCTTCCCGGATTAAAAATGAAATCATTGAATTGGCGGATATTGCCACGGCTCCCAGATTCTGGCCCGACTTAAGCTCAGGAAAAGAACTTTACCAGTCATTGGATTGTATCTCCTGCCATGGTGAACAGGGCAGGGGAGACGGCATTTTGGCACCCGGATTAGAACCTCTGCCCGGTAATTTTTTTGATACGGAACTGATGGACAATTTTTCTCCTTTTCAGGCTTTTGGAAGCATCAGTCTGGGGGTGCCCGGCACCGGCATGAGGGCTTATGACAATTTGACGGAGGAGGAAATCTGGGATTTGGCATTTTATGTCAAATCGCTGAGGTTTGAAGATGAAAACAGCCAAAACAGGCAGTTGAGTGAGGAATTCAATACTGTGGTTTCCGAATTTGGATTGTCGGGAGTTGCAAACCTAACGGATCAGGAGCTTAAAGACAGTATTCTCGCATTGGGCTACGAAGATGCTGAGAAAAAACTTCAGGCGCTGCGCACTGTAACACCGGGTGATGGCGGGCTGCTGAACTTTTTGGATCTGTCCAAAAGAGAATTGCTGCTGGCATTAAACAGCTATGAAAATGGTGAAGCGAATCTCGCACGAACCCATGCACTGGATGCCTATTTAGAGGGGATTGAACCGGTGGAAAGCAGATTGAGGGCAATTGACGCAGGTTTTGTTTTGCAGATTGAAAATCAGATGCTTAATGTCCGTAAGGCAATTGAGCAAAAAAAGCCGCTTGCAGAAGTTGAGGAGGAAGTTAATCAGTCAATCGTTCTGATTGAAAAAGCGAAACAGCTGTTAGGCGAACATAAGCTGGATTACTGGCTCACTTTTATTTTGGCGCTGTCCATCATGTTGAGGGAGGGGCTGGAAGCATTTTTGGTGCTGATAGTTTTTATCTCCATCATCCGCTCAACTGGAAACAGAAAAGCAATGAACTGGATGCATTCCGGGTGGATTACCGCGCTGTTAGTTGGCGTTCTCAGCTGGTTTCTGACCGATTATATCATCTCTTTTGGAGGAAAAAACCGGGAGTTGATGGAAGGCATCATTTCGCTTGTGGCAGTTCTGGTGCTGCTGTATGTCGGGTTCTGGATGCACAGCCAGACCGTCTCCAAAAAGTGGCAGAAACTGATTAAGGAAAAAGTCAGTCAGTATTTAGAGAGAGATAAAATGTATGGTCTTGCGCTCTTTTCATTCATTGTGGTTTTCAGGGAAGTGTTTGAGGTAATTCTGTTTCTCAAAGCAATAAACCTGGAAGTGGATGTAAAAAACCAGTCGGCTCTTGGGTTAGGCGTGATTGTCTCCTTGCTGGTTATCGCAGTTCTGGCATATTTTATTTTGAAAACTACGCGCAAACTACCCATCAGGCAGCTCTTTCTCTATTCCACGCTTTTTATCGTTCTGCTGGCAGTGATTTTAACCGGAAGCGGAGTGCACGCTTTGCAGGAAAGCGGCTGGATTGGAGTAACGCAATTGCCCTTCGGTATCAGGGTGGAATGGCTGGGGATTTATCCCACACTTCAGTCCGTGGGGGCGCAACTGTTTCTTATTCTGCTGATTATAGGAATTTATTGGTTTGAAAGAAGAAAAGCGAAGTTGAATAGTCCGAATGTCGGATGAATGTAATGAGCATGAACTAAATTAACGGTTGCGGCAAATACCGTTGCTTCCTTTTCTTCCAAATGCAAACAATTGTTTCCGGTTTTATTGAAAAGCTGCAAAAAAGGATATAGTTTTTTGTAATTTGCAAAAATTAAATTTCAAAGTATTTTCATGAAAACTAGTTCGGCTTTTGCATTGACTCTTCTCCTTTTGATATTATTCTCCGCCTGTTCACAAAAGCAGGTCAATCCTGAAAAGGAGAGACTGTGGAACCAGATTTCAGCATTTTTTTCTCCACCCGGAGAGTTTCAGAATAAGTTTGGCGGATACCGCTCCCCGCTGAAATTTTATAATGGAGATTCTGTGCGCTCTGCCAAAGATTGGGCAAGGCGAAAGGAGGAAATTGAGAGCCGCTGGCATGAAATGATGGGGGAGTGGCCCCCGCTGATTGGCAACCAGCAATTTGAAATAATCGAATCCGAAGAGAGGGAAAATTTCATTCAGCATAAAGTTCGCTTTTTCTGGCTGCCGGGCGAACAAACTCAGGGCTATCTTCTGATTCCTAAAGGAGAAGGGGAAAAAGCGGCTGTGATAACCCTGTTTTATGAGCCGGAAACGGCAGTTGGTATGGGCAATTCAACGCATCGAGATTTTGCATACCAGCTTGCCCGCCGGGGATTCATTACGCTCTCCATCGGAACGACCGAAACCACCCGCAACAAAACTTATTCGCTCTATTATCCGTCCATTGAGAATGCGCAGGTACAGCCGCTCTCCCTGTTAGGTTATGCTGCCGCCAATGCCTGGCACGTACTTGCAAATACTGAAAACGTGGATTCTATGCGGATTGGAGTTGCCGGACACTCCTACGGAGGGAAGTGGGCTATGTTTGCTTCCTGTCTGTTTGAGAAATTTGCCTGTGCCGTCTGGTCTGACCCCGGAATTGTTTTTGACGACACAAAAGGCTCGAATGTAAATTATTGGGAGCCATGGTATTTGGGCTATTATCCGCCGCCATGGACCAACACCTGGCGAAAAACTGGCGATCTGGATTCTGCGCGTGGTCTCTATCCCCGGTTGATTGAAGAAGGGTATGATTTGCATGAACTGCATGCGCTGATGGCAGGCAGACCGTTTTTGGTTTCGGGAGGTTCTTCCGATCCTCCAGAGCGGTGGATACCGCTAAACCACACCATTAACGTGAACAAACTTTTGGGGCATTCCAATCTGGTGGCAATGACGAATCGTCCTGACCATTCGCCAAATGAAGAATCCAACGAACAGATTTATCTGTTTTTTGAATATTTTTTAGGAGATTAATCTTGTTTTAAATTCAAAATCATCTAATTATAAGTAAGTTATGAGAAAATCAATTTTTTTAGTTTTAGTTTCTTTTGCCGTTATATTGAGCGCCTGCTCTGGCAGCGCCAAAAAACAAAAAGCTACAGCCGAAAAAAGTGGCGCCATTCTTCCTGAAAATTCAGCAATTTCCCAGGAGATATTCAATCCGGCGGAAAACGGATACCGAGTGGTCTGGGAAGACAATTTTGACGGAAATTCACTGGATTTAACCAAATGGAACTACCGCGCAACCGGTCCGCGCCGTATCGGTTACAACAGCCCTTCGATGGTTAAGGTGAATGACGGGCATTTGCATCTCATGTTTGACGTCAGAAATGACAGTGTTTTGGGCGCCATGATTGGCACGCAGTCAACTTTTATGTCGCGTTATGGATACTACGAATGCAGGGCAAAGGTACAAAAGTGCAGCGGTCCGTGGGCGGCTTTCTGGATTCAGTCAACGGAAATTTCCAAAGGGGAAGACCCGGCTATATATGGCGCTGAAATTGACATTTTTGAATATTTTCAAAATGATGAGGACAGGATGACGCATTGCGTGCATTGGGCATACGGACCAAATCAAAAATCTGTCGGACAGCTTGTTAGTACAATTGAAGGATTGTCTGACGGATTTCACACCTACGGATTGGAGTGGACGCCCGAAAAATATGCTTTTTATATTGACGGGCTGAAATTTCACGAAATAACGGAAGGACTTTCCCATATTGATGAATATATGATTTTGAGCATGGAAATTCCATCGTCAATGGAAGCATTGGAAAATTCCTGTCCGCCGGACACTTTTGTGGTGGATTATGTGAAGGTTTATGCGCCGGCAGAATAATTTTATGAACAGGCTGATGTTGAATCTGCCTGTTTTGGATTTCAGTTATCTGTTTTTCTTATAATCTTCTAATAACCCTTCAAAAAGCCAGTTTGCAAGCGCCTGCCGGTTGCTTGGAATGATGAACCGCTGCTGATCGCGCTTGTGGTTGATGTTTCCCAACTCAATAAAAACGGCAACCGGGTGGGAGTTTCGCACCACATACAGGTTTCTGTCCGAAACGGTTCCTTTATATCCCCTTCCCGGCTGGTGCTGGTCATATTTTTGCTGAAAAGTGTTTTTCAAAGTGGTTGCGGCGGCTTTGCCGGATTTACTTCGCTTGTCGTGATAGAAAAACACATCAATATTCTGTCCATGACTCCGCGAATCCAAATGAATGATAATCATCCGCTGAAAACTGCCTTTATGTTTCGCATACAGGCTGTTTACGGCATCGGTGCGCTGTTTGAGCCGCTGCACCTGGTTTAACGGAATTTTCAGGTTTGGATGGCACACTTCATCTTTATCGGGTTTAAGGTAACTGTCATCACGAATTCCATCATTCGGGTCTTTGATAATCATGTAAACCGTTGCTCCGTGTTGCGTAAGATTTCGTGCCAGACGCAGCGTAACATCATAGGCATACTCATCTTCACAAAGTTTCCAGTTTCCGTAAGTGCCCACCGCTCCGGGGTCAGGACCGCCATGCCCCGAAACAAGATGAAAAACTGCTCCTTTCAGTTGATCATCAATGATTTCAACATCGGCATACTTCGGTCCGAAAATTTCATTTCTCACAATTCTTCCACTTGCTTTTGCAGTTGTTTCCCCAGTTTTTGTAGATGTATCGCCAGTTTTTGCCGTTGTTTCACCTTTCTTTTCCGGAAGTTTATATTTTCTTCCGGCAATAAGCGAGTTGTTCGGTCCTAACTTTCCCTTGTTCAGTTCGATGAAAGCATCTAAATATTCAGAAACCGGATATCCGTTACGGGTGAGCATCCGGTAAATTCCTTCTCCTTTTTGGGCAGTAGCTTCCGCATTTTGAGCATTTGCATTAAATGAAAAGAGAACAACTGCGAAAAAAGAGATTAAAAAAATTCCTATATATTTTTTTATATGTAGTTTTGACCCTGACATGAATTTTCTTATCTGTTCATACCCGTTGAGTGAGATTCCAGCCGCTAAAATAGCAGTTACTTTTAATAAAATCTTATCGAAATGCGACGATCTTTCAGCTATACACTGTTAATAACTTGTTTCTTATTGGTTTGCAGTTGCAAAACTCAATACACTTTAAGTTCAGTAGAATACCGGAACAACGTAGCTTCCGATTCACTTTCAGGTGTTGACAGCCAGCTGTTTGGATTGCTTTTGCCTTATAAGCAGATTATTGATAAGGATATGTCCCGTGTGATTGCGGTTTCGGCAGAAGAGATGGTGAAAAACAAACCCGAAAGCAACCTGACCAATTTTTTGGGCGACCTTTTTTTGGAACAGGGCGAAAAGGTGCTGAAAAATTTCGGTAGATACATAAAACCTGATATTTCCTATTTCAACTATGGCGGAATTCGCACTTCACTTCCCAAAGGAGAAATTACCGTTGGGAAAATTTTTGAGATGATGCCCTTTGAGAACGAGCTGGTTTTTATTCAGGTTTCGGGAACTCAGGTCAGGGAATTTCTTGATGCCATAGCGCAAGGCGGTGGCGACAGCCTGGGCGGAGTTCGTTTTAAAATTTCAAATAAGAAGGCAAAAGATATTGAAATTGGTGGCTCTCCGTTGCAGCCGGACTCATTTTACTGGATGGTTACAAATGATTATGTTGCCGCGGGCGGCGACAACCGCGAAATGCTGACTCACCCGAAGGAATATATTGATAGCGGCGAAAAAGTCCGGGATGTGATTATTGAGTATCTGGAAACGAAATATCAGTCTGGAGAAGAGATTGTGAAAGCTAAGGATGGGAGGATTACTTATGAATAGGAGACTGTTTTTGAGAAGATTAGGTGCCGGAATGGCAGGTACGGCTCTGCTTGGCGGAATACCCGAAAGCTTGTATGCAGCAGATGATTTCGTAACGCTCACCATTTTGCACACCAACGATTTACATGCACATATTGAATCATTTTCAAATACAGACCCGCGGATTGACGGCAAGGGCGGACTTCTACGGATTTCCGGAATGGCGCGAAGCCTGCGGGAAGCCAATCCCAACTCCCTTTTGTTTGATGGCGGAGATGTTTTTCAGGGAACACCCTATTTTAATTATTTCGGCGGAGAATTGCTCTATAAACTGATGTCGGAAGCCGGATACGATGCCGGGACCATTGGAAACCACGAGTTTGACAACGGGTTGCAGGGAATTCTTAATGCACTGCCCGAAGCAAAATTTCCAATAATCAACTCCAACTATGATTTTTCTGACACCATCCTTGCAGGAAAAATTTTCCGATGGAAAATATTTCGTAAGTCAGGAATTAAAATTGGAGTTTATGGTCTGGGCATTGAGTTGGAAGGGCTGGTAAACAAGGATAGTTATGGGGAAACAATTTATTCCGACCCGGTAAAAGTTGCCGGAGAGATGGAAACTTTCCTGAAAAAAGAGCGGAAATGCGATCTGGTGATCTGCCTTTCCCACATCGGGCACCGCTACAACAGCGCTAAGGTGAGCGATATTGTTCTGGCAGGTGAAACCCGGCACACCGACCTGATCATTGGCGGACACACCCACACCTATCTGAAAGAGCCATTGATTCTGAAAAACAGGGAAAACCTTCCGGTTATTGTCAATTCTGCCTGGTGGGGCGGATTGGTTTTAGGAAGGATAGATTTTGTCTTTGAACGGCAGCGCCGCAAAATAAAAAACACGAATGCTCAAAATATATTGTGAATATGTCCCGTAAGTTTCGTCTGTTGCTTTCGCTTTCTTCGGCAGTATTGCTGAGCCTTGCATGGCTCGGATTTCCAGGCTGGATATTGTTTGTCGCCCTGTTCCCGTTGCTTTTGCTTGAAAACTTTTATGTTGAAAACCAGAAAGAGTTTCGTGGCGCTTCATTCTGGGGATACGCATTTCTGACATTTCTCGTTTGGAATGCCATAACCACATGGTGGATTGCCTATGCTACCCTTGTGGGTGCAATACTTGCCATTGTGGTCAACTCTTTTCTGATGTCGCTGGTCTGGTGGCTTGGGCACACAGCCCGCCGGCGGTTCAGGTCAACATTGGGCTATTTTGCACTGGCAGTTTTCTGGATCACTTTTGAGTATTTTCATTTCCACTGGGACATTGAATGGCCCTGGCTCAATCTGGGAAATGGTTTTGCAAACAACATAAAAATGGTGCAGTGGTATGAACATACCGGAATTCTTGGCGGAACACTCTGGGTTCTGACTGTGAATATTGCTCTTTTTTCATTGGTTCAGCAGTTGGTTAACCGTTTGGAAAAGAGAAGAATAGTAATTTCGGGAACATTTTTGACTCTCCTTGTTCTGGTTCCCGTAATCTATTCAAACATTGTTTATTACTCCTATACTGAAAAGGAAAATCCATTGCAGGTTGTTGTAGCTCAGCCTAATATCGATCCTTACAATGAAGATTTTGACGCCCGGGCTGAAAGCAGAAAAATGGAAAAATTTATTCGTCTTGCGGAACAGGATGCTGATGAGCAGACAGATCTGATTGTGGGACCGGAAACGGTTTTTGAGCGATACCCCGACTGGAATGTGGATTGGATAGAAACCAATTTTTTGTTTGGCAGGCTGAACAGCTGGGTGCGGCATTATCCCCGTGCAGAAATTATTTTCGGCGCATCAACCTGTAAAATTTACCCTGATGCAGAAAGCGCCAAACCAACTTCGCGCATCTCGGTTTCAAAGGATACCACCTATTATGATGTATTCAATTCGGCAGTTTTTATTGACAGAAACGGCACAGCACACACCTACCATAAATCGATACTTGTCAGCGGTGTGGAAAAAATGCCTTTCCGCAAATATCTCGGTTTTTTGAACGATCTGGTTTTTAATCTTGGTGGAACAACCGGTAGTCTTGGGAAGCAGGATGAACCAACAAATTTTGAGTTGAAAAACGGAGTTCAGGTAGCTCCCGTCATCTGTTATGAGTCTGTTTTTGGTGGATATATCACCCGGTTTGTGCAAAAAGGCGCCGAACTGATTGTGGTGATAACCAATGACGGATGGTGGCGGAACACGCCCGGCTACAGACAACATCTGTCGTTTTCGCGGTTGCGGGCAATTGAAACCCGAAGAAGTGTGGTGCGCTCGGCAAATACCGGAATTTCCTGCTTTATTAATCAAAGGGGAGATATCACCCGGTCAACGGGCTGGTGGGAAGAAGCAGTAATTAAAGAGAAAGTCAACCTGAACAACAACCTGACAACATATACCAAATATGGCGACTTCATTGCACGGATTTCCATTTTTGCAGCCACTTTGCTGCTGCTGTTCATGGTGGTGAAAAAGTTCATAAAAGAATAAAAAAATCCGCACCAGTTTCAAATGAGTAAAACCCCTGATTGACAGGATTTGAGCGCCCAGTCGTTCAAACGTCCACCGGTCTTTCGACTCATCCCGATAAATCGGGACTACGAGGCCTGTTTTTGCAACCGTTAAGCTAACTCGGTTTTATAAGTTCTGTTGAGTTTACCAAATGCTGAACTGATGCGGATAATATCTTTTTTCTATCAATGAACTCGTTTTTAGTACTTCAAATTTACTCTAATGGTTTGTAAATACCAAATTATTTTTCCTGTTTATTTTCGATTTATTCTTAATGTACTGAATCTGATTGAAATAAAAACTTGTAAAAACCCTGTATTTTTGGCTGAATGGTGTGAAAACACGGGAAAATTCAAAAATTCAAAATACATTTGTGCCGAAAATCAACTGTAAAAGCAACTTGCCTTTTTACTTTTTATTCCAAATTTGAAAACGGATACCGGACAAAACCATAATTCCCGAAAATAAATTAGAATTGCTCTAAATTAGGGTTACAGCCCTGTTTTTTGCAAAAAAATATGTTTTTTGTTATCTCTATATTTAAAATTATACATAGATTTG
The DNA here is from genome assembly GCA_964398855.1 of uncultured Mariniphaga sp. Taxonomy (GTDB): domain Bacteria; phylum Bacteroidota; class Bacteroidia; order Bacteroidales; family Prolixibacteraceae; genus Mariniphaga. Next base: position 9,765 of record CAYNOQ010000036.1, read on the forward strand.
TAAAGTCTAAATAGCAAAATCAAAGCACAACGAAAACAATTATCAGACATAAGGCTTTTGTAAAAAAGGTTGAAAAGGATTCGGTAACCCTTACAATTATCAACCAATCAGCCTGCGCTTCCTGCCATGCAAGGGGTGCCTGCTCGGTTTCTGATTTGAAAGAGAAGGAAATCGAAGTTCCGGCGCTCAATTCCGTTCACTCTCCCGGACAGGAAGTAACCGTTTTGTTTCGTGAATCGGAAGGGATGAAGGCGCTTTTCTGGGGTTACCTGTTTCCATTCATTTTAGTTCTCTCCACACTGATTCTTTTCTACGAAACGACAGGCAAAGAAGCTTTGGCGGGCTTGGCTGCCCTGGGTGTTCTGATACCATATTATATAACATTGTACTTTTTTCGTCACTCTTTAAAAAGAGTTTTCAATTTCGAATTAGAAAAAATTGACTGACATGAGCATAACTATCGTATCTACTGTGGTAACACTGAGTGCTATGGGTACATCGGCGGCAGTGATTCTCTACTTTGTCTCGCGCAAGTTCAAGGTTTATGAAGACCCCCGCATTGATGAGGTGGAAAATGCACTTCCCGCCTCAAACTGCGGCGGCTGCGGATATGCCGGCTGTCGCGCCTTTGCGGAAGCCTGCGTGAAAGCTACCGATTTGAACGACCTGAACTGCCCTGTTGGCGGGAACGATACCATGGCTGAAGTGGCTGCTATTTTAGGTCTTGAAGAGGTGAAAAAAGACCGGCGAATTGCATATATCCGGTGCAACGGCATTTGCGATCACCGCCCCAAAACCAACTTTTATGATGGTGCAACCACCTGTGCGATTGCAGCATCGGTTTATAGCGGCGAAACCGACTGCCAGTGGGGCTGCTTAGGCTACGGCGACTGCTTTGACGCCTGCGATTTTGATGCAATAGAGCTTCGTGCCGATCTGGGAGTCCCCCGCATTATTGATGATATGTGTGTGGCGTGCGGTGCCTGTGTAACAGCCTGTCCCAAAGACCTGATTGAAATGCGCAAGGCATTTCCGAGATACAGGAAAGTGGTTGTTGCCTGCATGAATAAAGACAAGGGGGGTGTTGCAAGAAAAGCGTGCGATGTTGCCTGTATCGGATGCACCAAATGTGTGAAAGAGTGCCGGTTTGATGCAATAACCATAGAGAATAATCTGGCATTTATCGATTCCGATAAATGTACGCTTTGCCGTAAATGTATCCCGGTTTGCCCCACAAATTCAATAATAGAAGAAAATTTCCCGCCCAGACGGATAAAAGTTGAAGATAAAGGTCAGTTAATCACAGCAAAATAGACAAGAATGTTAAAAACCTTCCGAATGGGGGGAGTTCACCCCCCCGAAAATAAATTGTCTGCAAATGCGCCCATTGAAGTTTTACCCGTGCCGTCATCGGTGTTTATTCCGGTTGGTCAGCATATTGGCGCACCGGCAACGCCGGTGGTCAAGCGTGGCGATGAGGTAAAAACCGGGCAGTTGATAGCCAAAAGCAGCAGCTTTGTATCCACAAATATTCACTCCCCGGTTTCCGGCGTGGTGAAAAGGGTTGATTTTCAGGCTGACAGCTCCGGCTACCCGAAACAGGGAATTCTCATTGATGTGAAAGGGGATGAATGGCTTGAAACCATTGATCGTACTGATAATCTGATTAAAGAGTTCGACCCGGACGGACAGACAATTGTCAGCAAAATTCAGGATGCCGGCATTGTGGGACTGGGCGGTGCCACTTTCCCCACTCACGTAAAACTGGTTCCGCCAAAAGGGATGAAAGCAAATGTTCTGTTGATTAACGGCGTGGAGTGTGAGCCGTACCTGACATCCGACCACCGGCTGATGCTTGAAAAACCGGACGAAATATTAGTTGGCACACAACTGCTGATGAAAGCGCTGAATGTGGAGAAGGCGGTTATCGGTATCGAAAACAACAAGCCGGACGCCATACGGATGCTCACTGAAAAATCAAAAGCTTTTTCAGGAATTACCGTCATTGCGCTGAAGGTGAAATATCCGCAGGGAGGTGAAAAACAACTGATTAAAGCGGTGACCGGGAAAGAAGTTCCTTCCGGCGGGCTCCCCATCGCTGTGGGCGCCGTGGTGAGCAACGTGGGAACCGCTTTTGCCGTTTATGAAACGATTCAGAAAAATAAGCCGCTGATTGAGCGCGTAGTAACCATCACCGGGAAAGCAGTAGCAAAGCCGTCTAACTTTCTGGTGCGCATCGGAACACCGATTTCTGCGCTGATTGAAGCTGCCGGCGGTATGCCCGGCAGCACCGGCAAAATTATCAGCGGAGGTCCCATGATGGGACGCGCGGTAGCTACCGCAGAAATGCCGGTAACAAAGGGAACTTCGGGAATTCTGCTGATGGAAGAGGAGGAGTCGAGGAGGAAAGAGCAGATTGCCTGTATCCGTTGTTCACGCTGTGTTACAGCCTGTCCGATGGGACTGGAACCCTATCTTTTGATGACACTTTCCGAAAAACATATTTTTGACCGGGCAGAGGAGAACCGGATCATGGATTGCATTGAGTGCGGCTCATGCAGCTACACCTGTCCTTCCAACAGACCACTGCTCGACTATATCCGGTTTGGAAAAGGAAAAGTTGGACAAATTATTCGTACACGCAAAAAATAAATCTTTAAACTGATTATGAGTAAGCTATTTACGGTTTCACCGTCACCACACATTCATTCGGGCGATTCAGCCCAAAAGATTATGTATCGTGTGGTTTTTGCAATGATTCCGGCTGTTTTGTGGTCGGTTTTCGTATTTGGACCCGGAGCGCTGTATGTTACTTTGATTGCAGTGGCTGCCTGTTTTGGTTTTGAATATCTCATTCAGAAATATTTACTGAAGGTCAAACCTTCATTGACAGACGGTTCTGCGTTAGTAACCGGTATCCTTTTAGCTTTTAACGTTCCATCCGATTTGCCGTGGTGGATTATTGTGATTGGCGCTCTGGCTGCCATCGGCATTGGGAAGCTCTCTTTCGGCGGACTTGGAAACAACATTTTCAATCCGGCGCTTGTGGGCAGGGTTTTTCTGCTGATTTCGTTTCCGGTGCAGATGACTTCCTGGCCTCCCACCGTGCAGTCAGCAACCGACGGGCTGACTGCCGCAACTCCGTTAGAGGTGATTAAGGATGGATTGACCAACGGACTGTCGGTTTCGGAAATTTCAGGCAATTTGCCCGATGCAACAGAGATGTTGTTTGGATTTATGGGCGGCTCATTGGGCGAAGTTTCTGCGTTGCTGCTCATTCTTGGCGGTATTTATCTGCTGTTCAAAAAGGTGATTACATGGCATATCCCGGTTTCAGTAATTGTCTCTGTTGCGTTGATTGCTTCCGTATTCTGGTTAGTTGATCCGCAGACATACGTAAATCCTTTATACCATGTTCTGACCGGCGGACTGATGCTTGGCGCCATATTTATGGCAACCGATATGGTTACTTCGCCGATGACTCCCAAAGGACAGATTATTTTTGGAGCTGGCATAGGCATTATCACCATCAGCATTCGCCTTTTTGGAGCATATCCCGAAGGGGTTTCCTTTGCCATTTTAATTATGAATGCCTTTACGCCCCTGATAAACACTTATGTGAAACCAAAACGTTTTGGAGGAAAATAGCATGGCACAACGCGAATCGACATTTATCAATATGGTGGTAACGCTGTTTGTCGTTACCTTCGTTGCAGCGGCAATTCTTGGCTTTGTGCATGATTTGACCAAAGATGCCATTGAAATTGCAAAGGCAAAGGCACAAAGCGAAGCGATTGAGAAAGTTTTACCGCAATTTGAGACATTGGGCGAATCCTTTAAAGTTGCAACTTCGGGAGACAGCCTTGAGTTTTTTCCTGCCTACAATGGTGATGAGCTGGTGGGAGTTGCCATTAAAACCTATACCAACAACGGTTTCAGCGGATTCATTTCCATTATGGCAGGCATAGACAATTTGGGAAATCTGTCGGGATATGAGGTGCTCGAACATGCAGAAACTCCCGGTCTCGGTTCCAAAATGGACGGATGGTTCCGGGATGTTGATAAACCCAACCAGAATCTGATTGGAAAAAATCCGGGACAATTCCGGTTTGCCGTTACAAAAGATGGCGGTAGTGTTGATGCCATCACGGCATCAACCATCACTTCGCGGGCTTTTTTGGAAGCGCTGACACTTGCATTTGATACATGGGAAAAAGAGAAGTCAATTTCCGGGAAAACCGGAATTTAAAATATTAGCTTATGAATCAGTGGAAAAATTTCACAAAGGGAATTCTGAAGGAGAATCCGGTTTTTGTTCTCCTTTTGGGAATGTGCCCAACCTTGGGTGTAACTTCATCTGCATTGAACGGATTGGGAATGGGACTGGCAACCGCATTTGTGCTGACGATGTCAAATATTGTAGTTTCGCTCATCAAAAGCCTGATTCCCGATAAAGTGCGCATACCGGCGTTTATTATCATTATCGCTTCGTTTGTAACGGTTGTGCAATTGGTGATGCAGGCATATCTGCCGGCGTTGTATAAAAGTCTCGGACTGTTCATTCCGCTCATCGTGGTAAACTGCATCGTGTTGGGACGTGCGGAAGCTTTCGCATCCAAAAACAGCGTGGTTTCGGCAGCGGTTGACGGATTGGGAATCGGAACAGGTTTCACATTTGCGCTGGTTCTGTTGGGGGGAATCCGTGAATTGTTAGGCAGCGGAAAGCTATTTAATTTCATCCTTTATTCGGAAAACTACGTTACGCTGCTGTTTGTGCTTGCGCCGGGCGCTTTTATTGTTTTGGGCTATCTGATTGCCCTGATTAATCGTGTGAAAAAAGATTAGGAGGAAAAGAGATGAACTATTTTGTGATTATAATCGGAGCGATACTCGTAAACAACATCGTATTGATGCAGTTCTTGGGAATATGCCCGTTCTTAGGTGTTTCCAAAAGACTTTCCACCGCTATCGGCATGGCAGGAGCGGTAGCCTTTGTGATGGTGCTTTCCACTATCGTAACCTATTTAGTGCAGGTTTATATCCTTAATCCTTTTGGGCTGGCTTATCTGCAAACCATTGCCTTTATTCTTATCATCGCATCGCTGGTTCAGCTGGTGGAAATCATTTTGAAAAAGGTAAGTCCCGCGCTCTATCAGGCTTTGGGGATTTTTCTGCCGCTTATCAGCACCAACTGCGCCATTCTCGGCGTAGCCATACTAACGGTTCAAAAAGAGTTTAATTTAGTTGGCGGGTCGGTTTTTGCCGTGGCAAATGCCATTGGATTTGGACTGGCGTTGCTGATTTTTGCCGGAATCCGCGAGCACTTGGATCTTCAGGATATTCCCAAAGGAATGAAGGGAACCCCCATTGCACTGATTTCGGCAGGAATTTTAGCCATGGCTTTTATGGGTTTCTCGGGGCTGGTGTAGCGTGCTTTTATCCGGGACTTAAAGTTCTCGCCTAAAATAGATACTCAACCGGGAATTCATCAGAATTCAGATATGCAAAAACTTGTGAATGTTGATTTTTATGTGTCAGAAAATTCAATTTTCACCGGTGAACCACGCACCGTTTTACAACATCACGGCTCCTCTTCAAACCTTTCGATAAAGTCGGTTGAGAGCACCCTGAATTCGGTGCGGCGGTTGATTGCCTGTGCAATTTCCTGCTCTTCAGGCGTCAGTTTCAGGATGAATGCCTCGGTCAGTTCATCACCCCGTTTCAGGAAATCATATTTTCGGGCTAATTCCCGGGTAACCGTTTTGGGCCAGGTTTCGCCGTAGCCTTTGGCTACCAACCGCTGCGGGCTGATTCCCTTTTCGATAAGGTAGTCCACAACGCTTTGTGCACGTTTTTGCGAAAGCTCAAAGTTGAACTGATCGCTTCCCACGTGGTCGGTGTGCGACATGATTTCGATGGTGATGGTTGGGTTGTAGCGCAGAGTTGCAATCAGTGTATCTAATGAAGTCAGTGATTCGGGGAGCAGATCCCAGCTGCCGAATTCGTAATTGATATTGTCAATGTTCACCGGCGCACCATACGGGGTGAGATAGAGTTCAAATCTGAAATCCCTGCTCTCTTCCAGTCCGATAGTGGAAGCGGCAGCCTTGTCGCGCAGGTATCCGTCCTTGAATGCCGCAAAAATATATTCGGTTTCCGGCTTCAGGGTCATCTGGAATTTTCCGTTCTGTGTACGCAGGCGCATACTTGTGCCGTCGGTACCTATAATCCGGACGGTTGCCCCGTCAATGTGCCCTCCGTTTTCCTTGTCAAAAACCTCACCTTCAACCCTGTATATTTTCGGAGGAACCACAAACTCATAGATGTCGTCGCCACGCGAGCCTTTGCGGTTGGAAGTGAACATGCCCTTATCTTCTCCTTCCACAAAAGCAATCCCGAAATCATCAAACGGTGAATTCATCGGATATCCCATATTTTCAACCGTCCAGCTGTTGTTTTCATCCTGCACTGCCTTGAAAAGGTCGTATCCGCCCATTCCCAAGTGGTAGTTTGACGAAAAATAAAGCTCGCCGTTATCGCGGATAAACGGAAAAATCTCATCGCCGGGGGTATTGATTCCCGGTCCCAGATTTACCGGGTTTGAAAATGATCCACCGCTCTTTTCTGCTTTCCAGATATCTTTTCCACCGTAGCCTCCCGGCATGTCCGACACAAAATAGAGTGTTGCCCCGTCGTGGCTCAGCGAAGGATGCGCGGCAATCAGGCTGTCGCCAACAACCTGAACTTTTATAGGCTCAGACCAGGTTCCGCGGGATTGCGAAGCGGAGTAAAGCTCTGTGCCTAAAGATTTGGTTTTGTCGTACCGGCTTCGCGTAAAAATCATCTGTTCGCCTGTGGCAGAGATGGTTGCTGCTCCGTCTTCATCACCGGTGTTGATAATCAGGTTTTCGTCTAACAACTTGGGCTGCTCCCATTTTTGGCGCTGCACGCTGAATGTCGCTCTAAACAGGTCGGCATATTTTTCTCCGGTAATCATGCTTTTTCGCTTCCCGGTTGCTGCCTTTCGTGTTGAGGTGAAAATAATTTCGTTGTCGCGACCTCCCACAAAAACGGGTGCATAATCGCTTTCTCTGGAATTAATCTCCTTGATGGGATTGATGATGTGCCGGGTTGGATTGGCAACCCACTCCTGGGTTCTGCGGATTGCCTCAAGCCCTGCCTGCGCTCTTTCATCGCCGGGAACAAGCTCCAGATACTGGCGATAGGTTTCAATGGCTCCCTCATAATCCTGAGTTGAACGAAGCATTTCTGCCAGATTCAGCAGCGCCTTCGGGTCATCGTGTCCCCTGCGGATGGCATTTCGGTAGTAAAGTGCTGCCCTTTCGTAATCACCGATATAGTGATAACATTCACCGGTGGCGTAGGCATAATCGCGGCGTCTGTTCCTGTCTTTTTCCTTGCGGGTTGCTTTGCGGTATCTTTCGATGGCTTTGTGATATTCACCAATCTGATGCGCAATAATGGCATCCCTGCCAACCCTTCCGGCTCCGCAGGATACTAAAAAAGAGATGAATATGAAAACAGCTGTTTGCTTTATGTATTTGCCCATGCCCTTCCGCGCTTTTCAAACAAGTAATAATAAGTTTTACAAATGACCGTAAAAATAACGCCTTTAAAACATTTTAAGTATAAAAAACGTAAAATTTGCAGATTCATTAATTCGCGAAATTATAAATTTTGTGTAGTTGTCATCCTGCGAAAGCAAATCACCTGACAAAAAGCAGTTCCCGGTATTTGGGCAATGGCCAGAGTTCGTTGTCCACAATCAACTCAAGCTTATCCACATGATAGCGTATTTCCTGAAGAAACGGCAGTACGTTTTTGTCATAAGCCCCGGCTTTGTCCACTGCTTTTTTAATGGTATTTGCCTTTTTCCGGGCTTCAATCATCTCCTCGCGTTTTGTTTTTATGGCTGAAATGTGGCTCTCAATTTCCCGAACCAGATCGAGCCGGGTGGCTGCAAGCTGTTCAAACTCCTCTGCCGGAAACACTTTTTTCATGTTTTTGATATTTTTGAGCAGCGCTGTTTGATATTCGATAGCTGTCGGAATAATGTGATTGATGATTAAATCGCCCAGGACACGCGCTTCAATCTGAATTTTCATGATGAATTTTTCATATTCCACCTCAACCCTGCCGTTCAGCTCCTGTCGGTTGAGAACACCCAGCTTTTCAAACATCTCAATCACCTGCGGACGATGGTAAGCATCTAACGCTTCGGGAACATTGTTCACATTGGAAAGTCCCCGCTTTTTTGCTTCTTTAACCCATTCGGCGCTGTAGCCGTCACCATTGAACCGTATTGATTTTGAGTCGATAATCAGTTCCTTCAAAATCTGGAAAATGGCTTCGTCCTTTTTTATGCCTGACTCGATAAGCCGGTCAACTTTGGCTTTGAAATCAATCAGCTGCGCAGCAACTGCACTATTTAGCGCAATGAGCGCCGATGCACAGTTTGCCGAGGCGCCTACAGCACGGAATTCAAAACGGTTTCCGGTGAATGCAAACGGGGAAGTGCGGTTTCTGTCAGTATTGTCGAGAATAATTTCCGGAATTCGACCGATATTTAGTTTGAGCGCCGTTTTCTCATCCGGGGTCATTTTTCGGTCAACCACCGACTCTTCCATTAAATCGAGCATTCTGGAAACTTCGCTCCCCAAAAATACCGAAATGATTGATGGTGGCGCTTCATGCACCCCCAGACGATGCTGATTTCCGGCATGATAAATACTGGCACGCAGCAAATCCTGGTTGTCATAAACCGCTTTCAGCGTATTGATTACGAAAGTGAGAAAAAGAAGGCTCGATTTCGGATTTTTCCCGGGAGAATAGAGATTAATTCCCGTGTTGGTGGTGAGCGACCAGTTGTTGTGTTTTCCCGAACCGTTGATTCCCGCAAATGGTTTTTCGTGATAGAGAATGCGGAATTTGTGTCTGCGTGCAATCTTCTGCATAATATCCATCAGCAGCTGGTTGTGGTCATTTGCCAGATTGGCTTCCTCATAAATTGGCGCCAGTTCAAACTGGTTTGGTGCCACTTCGTTGTGGTGTGTTTTTACCGGAATTCCCAATTTGTATGCTTCATTTTCAACATCCTGCATAAACCGGTTAACGCGCGTGGGGATGGATGAAAAGTAGTGATCGCCTAACTGCTGGTCTTTGGATGATGCGTGTCCCATCAGTGTACGCCCGGTGAGCACCAGGTCGGGGCGCGCCATAAAAAGCGCTTCATCAATCAGATAATACTCCTGCTCCCAACCTAAATTGGCACGAACCGAAGTGATGTTCCTGTCGAAAAACTGACAAACATCTGTTGCTGCCTTGTCAATCACGTTCAGTGCCCTGAGCAGCGGCGTTTTGTAGTCGAGCGCATTGCCGGTGTAGGAGATGAATACGGTGGGGATTGTCAGGGTTGTTTCACTGATGAACGCCGGTGAAGAAGGATCCCACGCCGTGTAACCGCGCGCTTCAAAAGTCTGGCGTATTCCGCCGCTGGGAAATGAAGATGCGTCCGGCTCCTGCTGCGCAAGCAGTTTTCCCGAAAAAACTTCAATAACTCCCCCCTGACCGTTATGCTCAATAAATGCATCATGTTTTTCGGCTGTGGTATCAGTCAGCGGATGAAACCAGTGGGTGTAGTGGGTGGCGCCGTTCTCCAGCGCCCAGGTTTTCATGCCCTGTGCAATCTGGTCAGCCATTTTGCGTTCAATGGTGGTTCCGTTATCAATGGCATCCATCACCGCACTGAATGCTTCCTTTGAAAGATACTGCTTCATTTTTGGGCGATCAAAAACCAGTTTCCGAAAAAATCCCGAGGCAAGGCTCTCTTCTCTTACAAAAGGCTCCGGTTTCCGGTTCAGAACCTCTTCAAGCGCTTTTAATCTGAAATGTGACATAATTCAAATTTTCAGTAAAAGTAGATGATATTTTGTTTTGTGTCAATAAAAAACAGGGTATAATCAAAAACAACTACACTTTTTTTAACAAATAGCTATAAAAAAGAGGGTGCTTTTAGAAATAAACCGTTTTTAAATAATATGTTTGGAGTGAAAATGTAAGGCGAGTGATATTAAAACGAAGAAAAGAGATAAATGAACTATGGTATTGGCTGTTGGCTAAAAGCTCTGCGAAATTAGCAGGAAAAGAATTTCACCACAGAGATTCACAGAGTAAAAACTGCACCAATCTCTTTAAATCTCCACCTAATCTCCTTCAATCCCCACTTAATCTCCTTTATTCTGCGAAATCAGCGGGAAACCACTTCGACCACTTCGACAAGCATTTCAGCAGGCTCAATGTAACACTCAGTGGCCAATCAGTAGCCGGTAGAAGGGCTCTGCGTAATCTGCGGGAGAAATTTGCGGAAATCAGCGGGAAATAAAAAAACCCATAGAGTCCAATAAAAATCAGAAAAGATATTTAACCGTCAGAGCGAAATCAAACACCCGGACATCAAAACCATTTCTGCCGAAAATATCAAAAAACGGTTTTATTTCCAACCCAACCGCCACCGGCGCTTCATAAAAAACATACTCCACGCCCACTAATCCGTCCAGTCCGGTGAGAAACGATGACTTTGACTCAACTTTGTGAAGATTGTCCTCATCAACAGGCTCATTCCAGGTTTCAACACCTGCATGAAGCCCGGCGCCATAAAAGAACACAAGTTGTTCTGAAAATGGAAACAAATCATATTGGTAAAATTCGGTGAGCGCATGAATCTGAACCCCTCTGTCTCTGAATGACAGCAACGCCCGAAGCGAATGCTTGTCGCCGGTATAATAGCGGTATTCAAGTCCTGGCGAAATCCAGGCTGCACGCAATCCGACTGCCTGACTGTAACCCTGCGCCCGCACACCCGCAATGGTCAGAATAAAAACTGCTGAAATCAATATCTTCTTCATAGCACAAACTCTTTTTGAAAATTTCTTTTTCTGATTTACTGGTCTCAGATTTGCAATTTAATAGTTTAAATACCGCTGAAATCCACATTTTCAAATAGAACCGAAGGGGTCAGCCAGGCAGAATTGGGATTTACATCATTGCCTGTTTCCCCTAAATTCAGCCACAAATCCTTCATATTTCCGGTGATGTTCATCTCTGAAACGGGCTGAGTCAGCTTTCCGTTTTCAATCAGAAAACCCTCCACGCCGTAAGAAAAATCGCCGGTGGAGCCGTTGCTGTTTCCACCGTTGAATCCTGTAACTAAAATTCCGCGTCTCAAAAGTGCAACCAACTCTTCAAGGTTTTTGTTCCCCGGGGTGAAAACAAGATTGGAATAGCTGCCGGTTGTAGGCTTCATTTCCAGCTTTTTGCCGTAGTAAGTGTCAATAAAATAGCTTTGCAGAACACCGTTTTCAAAAATCCGGCGATTTTGGGCAGCAACTCCTTCCCCGTCGAACAGCCTGCTTCCGCGCCCCGACACGATAAACGGGTCATCGGTAACGGTCAGCTTCTCAGAAAAAATCTTTTCGCCCAATTTATCAACTAAGAATGAGTTTTTCTGCTGAATGGAAGCGCCGTTCAACGCCGAAATAACCGGATTGAATAGCCGGGAAACCACTCTGTTTTCCACAATCATCGGCATCCTGCCGGAAGCAATTTTCTTCTGCCCAATTCTTCTTAATGCCAGCTCCATCGCCTTTTCCCCGATTCCGTTCTTTTTCAGTTCTTCAAAAAAGAGCGCATTTTCTGACCATCCTGCCGAAGGTCTCGCATCATCGTCACCCTTCACCGAAACCTGTGCGTTTAAACCATAGTAGGAGTTTGCGCTGTCGCCCTCAAAACCGTTGCTGGCGACCATTACCCGCTCGTTTATTCCGTCATAAAACCCGGCTGTTACGGAAATGATGCGCTCATCTTTTCCCAATGCTTCTTTTTCTGCTTGAAAAGCAAGGGCAATTTTTTGCTGCGGCTTGTTTTTGTCAAAACCGGCATCCCATGTTTTCAAATCGGGTCCTCCGCCTTTGTAATACAATTCAGGTTCGGGGAGCGTCCGTAACTCATCTTCGGAGAGATAGCGGGTAGCGGCAATCGCTTCGCCGATAAAACCGGCAAGATCATCTTTTTTCAGCCGGTTGGTGGAGTGCGCAGAATATTTATTATCAACAAAAAGCCTGACAGACAGACTACTGCGGATTTCATGCTCCAAGGTGTCAATTTTTTCATCACGCACATCTACGCTGCTGCTTTTGCTGTTGGATAGGGTTATTGCCGCCTGTTGTGCACCGTTTTCAAGCGCAAAATTCATTGCCCAGAGGGCAAGGTCGTATTTTTCCTGTTTTGTCATTTTTGAAGCTTTTTATAATGAACTTTCGTTATGTGGCGCCGCCCACAGTTAATTTTTTCACCAACACGGTTGGCAATCCGCAGGTAACCGGAACGGATTGTCCGTTTTTGCCGCATGTCCAGGTGCCGTTGTCAATCATGTAATCGTCTGCAACCATGGTGATATCTGCCAGTGCCTCCGGTCCGTTGCCGATAATATTGATATCCTTGATGGGCTTTGTCTGCTTTCCTTTTTCGATGATATAACCCGATTTAACGAAAAAAGTGAAATCGCCGGCACCGATTTTCACCTGTCCGTTGCTGAAATTGTCCACATAAACACCATAATCTACACTTTCAATTATCTCTTCAGGTGTATGCGGACCGGGTTCCATGTAGGTTGCGCGCATCCGTGGCAGCGGGATATGCCGGAATGATTCGCGCCGTCCGTTTCCGGTGGGTTCAACACCGTAAAAACGGGCACTGATGCGGTCATGGATATAGCTGTTCAGCACACCGTCCTTCACCAGATAGGTTTTTTGCACATCGTTGCCTTCGTCATCCACATTAATGGAGCCGCGGTTGTTTTCCAGCGTCCCGTCATCAATAATATTTACAAAACTTTCTGCCACTTTTTTTCCCATTTTATCGCTGAATATGGAAGTTCCTTTCCTGTTGAAATCTGCTTCAAAAGTGTGTCCGATAGCCTCGTGCAGCAAAATTCCCGAACCACCGGCACCCATCACCACAGGCATCTCTCCGGCTTTTGGGCGGGTTGCTTCAAACAGCAGATTGGTTTTTTCAACAACCTCATTTGCAATTTCGTCAACCAGACTGTCGGAAAGCCATTCAAATCCGTTTCTGAATGAGCGGGCAACATAGGAGTTTTCAATTTTCCCCTCCTTTTGCATAATGCACACCGCACCGAAATTAACCATCGGGCGGTAATCCCGGGTAAGCTTTCCTTCGGAGTTGTAAAAAAGCACATAAGTACTTTCATCCGACAGGAAGGCATTGACCTTGATCACTTTATTATCGAGTGCAAAAATGACATCGTTTATTTTCTGTACATAAGGCACTTTCTCTTTTACCGAAACATCTTCCCATTTCTGAACCACGGGATAGAAGTTTGCGGGAATCTTTTCGCTGATGCCGGGCTGGGTATAATTCAGCTTACTGTCGGCAATATTTGCAGCCAGTTTTGCTGCGCCAAGCATAGCTTCCGGCGTTACGGTTTCCGAATAGGCAAAGCCGGTCTGGTCTCCTTTCAGCACGCGTATTCCAACGCCAAAGGCAACATTTGAAACGGCTCTGTTCACCTTATTGTCTTCAAGGGAAAGGCTGTTCGTTTTTTTGTGCTCAAAAAAGAGATCTGCGTAATTGCCGCCTTTGCTCATCGCTTCAGCAATCACTTTCTGAAGTGTTTCGACTGAAACTTCAAAATGGTCTAAATAATTTTTCACGCTTCCGGTAATTTGAATGTTATTGCACGATTGCAACAGCGGGGGAATCAGGATACCGCCTGCCACAGTTGCCCCGGTGGTTTTAATAAAATCTCGCCTGTTTGTCATCATTTTTTCACAAGATTAATCTTGCGAAATTATAAAATAACTGCACAAAACCAGTCAAAAAGCCAGTAAACAACTGTATGGCAATGGAGAATTGATAATTGAGAGAAGCGAAGGGGATTGGGGAGGATTGGGTGGGGATTAGGTAGAGATTAGGGGAGATTAAATGGGGATTAAGTGGGGATTAAGTGGAGATTGAAAGAGATTGATGCAGTTTTTACTCTGTGTTTTTTTGTTTCCCGCTGATTTTCGCAAATTTCTCCCGCAGATTACGCAGAGCCCTTCTACCGGCTACTGATTGGCCACTGAGTGTTACATTGAGCCTGCCGAAATGCTTGTCGAAGTGGTTTCCCGCTGATTTCGCTGATTTGCGCAGAGCTTAATCTTTTAAAAAATAAACTACTCTGAATAGAGACCGGGCAACTTAAATGCTGTCCGGTCTCTATTCAAAGTATAGCTATAATCACTTTTAGAAATCAACAAATTCTGCATTTTGCAGAAACTCGAAGCTCATGCGGCAGCTCACTTCGGGTTCAAAATTGTATTTTTCCACTTCCACCACGCCATATTTTGCTCCTGATTTTTCGCGGGCTGCAAACATGCTCTCAAAATCCATCATGCCACTGGCGCCAAGCTCTTCCTTGTCTTTAATGTGCCACACTTCAAATCTTCCGGGATAGCGGTCGAAGTAATTGAGCGGATCTTTTCCGCCTTCAACAATCCAGTAGAGGTCAAGCTGAAACATCACCTTGTCGGGATCGGTAAGCTCAAGCATCCAGTCGTAAAGCGGCTTGTCTTCAAATTCCGTTCTGAACTCGTTGGCGTGATTATGATAGCCGAATCGGATACCTTTGGCATTGCATTTTTCGCCCACCTGATTGAAGTATTCGCAGTATCTTTTGATTCCTTCCAGGCTTTCATAAGCGTTGCGCGCCATGGATGGCTGAACAATCCACTTCACGCCGGCGGCGGCGTGTGCTTCAATCGCTTCGTCCCACCAGGCGAGCTGTGCATCCCAGCTTCCCGAATCGGGTAAACTTTGCCCGGCATGAGAACCAAGCATTTCCAAGCCGTTGGCTTCACACAAAGCCTTGAAATCTTCCGGTGACATTCCGTAAAACTGCCCGTTTCCATAACCAGCTGCTTCAACAAAACTGTAGCCCATTTCGCCCACTTTTGCCACTGTTGCGCTCACATCTTTTTTCATGTCGTCACGAAGGGAGTAGAGCTGAAGTCCGATAAACTTTTTCTTTGGTGCAGGAGTGCATCCCGTGAATATCTGTGCACCGAGAGCCAGAATTCCTGCAAAAAACAAAATTCTGAAAGTCATTTTTTTAACCATTTTTTCCTGATTTTTAGATATTTGAAATTATATTTCAAATTTATGCAATTCTTTGCATAAATGGAATTTTTTGCTCTGTTTTTCTAAATTTTTTATGCTTATCCGTATGTTTATCCTAAGTGGAGATTCCCGCCCGTTGGGCGAGGATGACGACGATGGTGGGTTATTAATACATATTGCAGAAGTTGTCATAAAAACCGGGAAGCTGTTTGCGTATCAAATTCAGAATCAGAGAAATCTGAAAATGAGTGCATTTCAAAATATTTATCCCGGTATATAGCTTCACTTCCTGTAGCATACCATAATCTTTCAGAAAACGTAAGCGGTTCGGCATAAAAGGTTAATTTTGCACTCCTGTTTCAATTTCCATGAAAAACAAAGAATTATTAGCTTATTTAACCGCATTTGGTGCCGCCTTTTTTTGGGGCTTTTCCTTTGTGTGGTTTAAAATCGCCAATCTTGCCTACAAGCCCATCAGCATTATTTTTATCCGGCTGATTATTTCATCGGCGCTGGTTTTCATTGTTGCTCATGGATTAAAACGACTGCAAAAACCGTCTCTAAAGGATTTCAAGCTTTTTTTGCTGATGGCT
>CAYNOQ010000037.1:0-25550 GCA_964398855.1 uncultured Mariniphaga sp.
GAAAAGCTGAATACCAAAACGCTTGAGCAGCTTCCTGTTAAAACATTGGAACAGCTAAGTCCCGCGAAGATTGAAACTTTAAATGTTAAAGTTATAGAGAAAATGAGCCCGGCAACTTTAGAGAAATTAAATCCCAAAACATTGGAGAAATTAGACGTAAGTGTTCTAAAGTCATTGGATACAAGAGTTTTGAAAGGTTTAAATCAGGATGTTATAAAAAGGATAGATATTTTTAATCCTTTGAAATAAGTAAATCTGAATGGGAAAAAATGGAAAATTCGCCTCATATCATCCATTATCAGAAACTGGAGGTAGTTTTTAAAGATCGCCGTGAAGGAATGGAATTGCCCGGACGGCTGGCTGTTCTCTACAAAGAACAAATACTGCCTGCTTTTGAGCAAATTTTGGATGCTTTGGATTTTTCCGGCTTAAACATAAAAACAGACAGGCTCGAACTTAATGTTGGAAGTTTGAAATCTGCTGACTGGGAGAATGAGCTTGTAGAAAAAACCATCAGCCAATTTCGGGATGAACTTCAAAAAATGTTGGCTTCTTTCTCTGTTGACAAAGAAACTGCATTCCCAATGACAAAAGGCGTGGAGGTAAAAACATTTTCCGAAACGCAGTTTGATTTGTTTTTGAATTTCCTGATTTCTGGAGCTATGCCTTCATATTCTGAAGGTTATTCCACGAAAAAGTTAGAAAAAGATATTTTGGATGAGTTACGGCAAAATAGCTTTTCAGAAAAGAGATTGGAAAATCTGTTACTCAACAATCCGGTTGCGCTGAAAAGATTTATTTTACAAAGTACAGATGATTTTGTGATTGAAGCGATGCAATTGATGGGGTATTTTCTCAAAGACTTTTTTCATTATTCTTTTACAGGAATAAACAAAACGCATCAAAAAATAATTAAAAACTGCATTTTGTTTCTTGAAAAAGAGAGAAATAGTATTGCAACGCAAACAGCAGCGGAAAGCTCTGCTCCGGTTGTTTTGCTTAAAAATACGCTGTCAGAGTTCAATAGTCAGGAACTTACTGATCCGATTCTGAGAAAATGGTTGGATGAGTTTTCCGGTGAAGAACAAAAATCACCGGAGCAAAAGGAATCCAGAAGAGATTTGCGAGACAGGAAATCTTTAGACGACAGTTTTGATAATGAAAGTAATATTGCTGATATTCACGTAGATAGTGTGATGGAAGCTGTCGGGCAAAATTTACAGATTGAAAAACCGGATAAATTAATAACACCCGATAGTAAAAGAGAAATTAAAAATATGCCGGCAGAATATTATATCTCCAACGCCGGGTTGGTAATTTGTCATCCCTGGTTGATTTCTCTCTTTAAAGAACTTGGCTATCTGGATGAATTGAACCGGTGGAAAAGCAAGGAATTGCATCAAAAGGCACTTTTGCTGACGCAATTTATGGTTACCGGCAGTACGGATATTGCTGAATTTGAGCTTCCGCTCAATAAAATTTTGTTGGGCTATCCGTTGTTTGAGCCGGTTGAACGCGAGTGGGAGCTGCTCACGGCTGAAAAAGATGAAGTGGAACAACTGCTTATTTCAGTGGTAAAACACTGGGGAAAACTCAAAAATACCACTGTTGACGGTTTAAGGGAAGCTTTTTTGCAACGCGACGGCAAACTGACACACAGCGAAACCGGCTGGCTTTTGCAGGTGGAGCAAAAATCCATAGATATTTTAATGGATTATCTGCCATGGTCGCTGCAATTCATAAAAAACAAAACGATGAAAGAGATGCTCAGGGTAGAATGGTGAAGAAATATTAAAATGATGATAATGAAAACAATAGCTGAAAAAACACGGAATTCAAACAGGAGTAGCAACAAACCTTTTTTCTCAGGGAATGGCACAAGATTCCATAATGGTGGTAAGAGCTCATTTTTTGAGCCGGTATCTTCGTTTGCATTAGGCGGCGAGGTGATACAGGCTAAACTTGAGGTTGGCGCTCCCGATTCGCCCGCGGAAAGAGAGGCTGAAACAATTGCCGACAGGGTGATGCGAATGGCGGAGCCAGCCTTTGTACAGCGGAAATGCACAACTTGTGATGATACAGAAAAAATTCGGCGAAAACCATTGCTTGAAACCATTTCAAGAAATAGCTCCGGCAATGCTGCTCCGGTATCCGGAAATTTGAGCAGCAGAATTCAAAATGCACGCGGCGGAGGCAGTTCGCTGGACAGTTCCACGCAAAATTTTATGAGCAGTCGTTTTGGTGCAGATTTTTCCAATGTCAGGGTGCACACCGATTCCAATGCCGTACAAATGAGCCGGGAGCTAAGCGCTCACGCTTTTACAGTCGGAAACGATCTGTTTTTTAATCAGGGAAAATATAACCCGGGCTCTGATGATGGGAAGAGGTTGTTGGCGCATGAGTTGACGCATGTGGTGCAGCAGAAGAATATGATTTACCGTCAACCATCTTCTATTCCAATTCCTGTTGATGGAGAGGGAAATCTTCGTACTGAGGAAGTTGGTTACAATTTGCACTGGGAGAATGTTGATGAAAATACTCGTATTTTATATGTAATGGAAGTATTGATAGATCGCTATAATTTCCCCGTAAATGGTGCAGCTGGTTTAGTTGGAAATTTATTGGCAGAATCCGGATTAATTCCTAGTCGCATAGAAGGTTCTAGAGCGAGTACTCCGATGACAGCTCCATCTTTGGAAATTGTTAATAACCAGAGACGGAGAGGTGAATATCAAACTTTTTCGCCAGAACAAATACGAGACCGTCAATATAGAACAGAAGGCGATCCATTTTATGCTGGTGTTGGGCTTGCACAATGGACTTCAGGAAATCGTCGTAGAGGATTATTTGAGCACGTATATGAGGGTAGGACTTTGGGAACAAATATCCTTTTTAACATGGATGCACAAATAGATTACCTTGTGAATGAACTTGAAAATAGTTATAGGTCAACGCATAGGCAAATAACAGACTCTAGTGTATCACTGAATGATGCAAGTGATTTAATTGTCTATGATTTTGAGCGCCCTGGGTCTATAATGGGTGAGAATAATGGTAGAAGAGTGAGACTAAGCAGAGAACACCCAAATGTCCAAACTGTATTTAATGCAAGACGTAGATTGAGTTTACGAGCTCTTAATGTTTATCAGGCTACACATAATTAATTTTTTATTATTTTCTTTAAGATTACTAAAAAAACTTATGAGAAACTGTCATTGTCCAAAATGCAGAAATTGCTTTTTAAATGATATATTCTGTTGTGGTTGATAGAGCTTTAATACTGAAATTGAAAAGAATTTATGCATTTCGAAGAATAAAAAAGCGTTTATACTACAGTATATAGAGAAAGATTAATTAAATTATTTTAATCATGGAACTAAAATCAGTTTTGCTAAAATCAGGCTCCGTTGGTAAAAATGTTGTCACACTTCAGGAGCTGTTAAATCAGTGGGGATATTTGCTCGTAACTGATGGTGTTTTTGGAAACTCTACCCTTGGGGCAGTAGTTGATTTTCAAAATAAGCATTCGCTTGTGCCGGATGGTATTGTGTTTACCAAAACCTGGGAGAAACTGCTGCAAAAACCGGCAGACAATCCCGATAGTATTGAAAAAAAGTTCCTGACAGAAGCTGAAATTGTTGAGTTTTCACATGATTTTCAGCTCGAAGTTGCAACGGTTAAGGCAGTCAGGGATGTGGAAAGCAATGGACGCGGATTTCTGTTCAACGGTCTTCCAACAATCCTTTTTGAGCGCCATGTTTTCTGGAAACAACTGATAGAAAGGGGCATTAATCCAGCTACTCTGCAGCCCGGGTTTCAGGATGTGCTCGGTCCCTATTGGGCAAAAAGTTACTACAAGGGAGGGGCAGGGGAGTGGGACAGATTAAACCGTGCAATTTCAATCAGTACTAATCCGCTAATTGCAGATGCAGCCTATGCATCTGCATCTTACGGTCTGTTTCAGATTATGGGTTATCACTTCTTTTCGCTGGGATTTGATTCTGTCCACAGTTTCGTAGAAAATATGAAGCAAAACGAGAAGCTTCAACTCCATATTTTTGGTAGATTTTTAGATGTGAATAATCTGCTGATTTTGCTGAGAACGCATAACTGGACTGAGTTTGCAAGAAGATATAACGGACCGAATTTCAGAGAGAACCAATACGATACAAAGTTGAACAACGCTTTTGCCAAATATGCCAGGTAATTTTGAAATGTTTGGTAATATTGACTAATTGCTTTTTGAGCTTATGGAAGTTTGCTTTGTGCTATTCGTTAAAATAAATGGAGTATGACCCATGCTGAGGCATTAAATTTTTTGAAAAATGTGATCAGTTTCCGCTTTGAAAAGGAGCTGAAAGGAACGCAGGACGAGCCTCCCCGGTTTCCCGGGGAGAGTCAAAGTTCGGTTTTGGGCATGTTTATCCGGGAAAATCATCTTTCTGATGATGAAACTGTCATTTTGCTTCTGGCGTTGATGCCGCATATTGACCCGGGGTTTTTTACGGCTGTTGTTGCGCAATACCTTCCTGATGGCGGTGATTTTCCCGATTTTGGCGGAGTTCGCGGTAAAAACCACCGGGGAATTTTACCCACCGGTGAAACTGCTCTTTTTGTTTTGGGCGGATATGATTTGGGAAAAAGAACGGAGATGATGCGCTATTTTGCAGAAGATCACTTTTTTTCAAAAAACAGTGTGCTGTTTCTTGAATCTGTTGAATCTGGAGAACCAAAAATGAGCGGTCGCCTTGTAATGGATGATGAATTTGTCGATTTATTCATCCTTGGTAAAATATCTAAACCACGCTTTTCAGCCGATTTTCCGGCGGAACAGATATCCACCCTGATGGAGTGGGACGACTTAGTGCTCAATGAAAAGACTCTGAATGGAATTCAACAGATTGAAATCTGGCTGAAATATAATGATGCGCTGCTTTACGAATGGGGCATGAAAGGAAAAATCAAACCGGGATTTCGCGTACTGTTTTACGGACCTCCGGGTACAGGCAAAACTTTAACAGCTTGTTTGTTAGGGAAATATACCCTACGCGATGTTTTTCGTATCGATCTCTCCATGGTTGTTTCAAAATATATCGGTGAAACCGAGAAAAATCTCTCCAAACTGTTTGACAAGGCAGCCAACAAGGAGTGGATTCTCTTTTTTGACGAAGCGGATTCCATTTTTGGAAAGCGCACCGGAGTGCGCGATGCCCACGATAAATACGCCAATCAGGAAGTCTCCTACCTTTTGCAAAGAATTGAGTCTCATCCGGGGTTAGTGATTCTTGCATCCAATATGAAATCAAATATTGACTCCGCCTTCACCCGCCGTTTCAATTCAATGATCGAATTTGAAAATCCGGATACAAATGAACGGCTTCAACTCTGGAAAACCTATTTGCCACCATCTGCATCAATCGCAAAAACCGTTAACATTGAAGATGTTGCCAGAAAATATCAGCTCACCGGCGCCAATATTGTCAATGTTATTCAGTTTGCCGGACTGCAAACCCTGAAAAAAAACAGTTCCACAATCTCCGCTGACGATTTGCTGAAAGGCATTCAGAAAGAGTACGAAAAGGAGGGAAAAATGATGCGAGGCGAATAAGAAAAAAATCAGTTTTTATTTCGGAATCTCTTTTTATATTCAAAAAAAATCCATAAATTGCAAACAGATAATCTTGGAACTTTTCTATTATGTTCTCAGGTAGGCTCATGGAAAGAAAATTGTTCAAAAATACTTTTCGTAGTTTTGGTTAAGTCATATCGTTGGGGTTAAGTCAGTTCTGTACATAGTTCAAATGTAATTTATGAAAAATTACTTCATAAATTAATACATTAATATATTTAATTCGCCTAAATATTGAGTTCGAATATGAAACGACATCTACTTTTACAATTTTTATTATTTGTGATATTTTCCCACGGCGCCATTGCTCAGGTTTCATTATCGGGGGTTGTTACCGATGAAACAGGAGAACCGCTGGTGGGTGTTACCGTTATCATCAAAGGGACAACTTCCGGTACTGTTACTGATATTGATGGGAATTACCATTTATCAGAAGTAGCTGAAACGGCTACTTTGGTTTTCAGTTATATTGGAATGGAGAGTAGGGAAATCAAGATTTCGCCTTCCACAACTGTTCTTGATATTACTTTGACAGCCAGCACGCTGATGGTTGAGGAGGTTGTTGTAACGGCTATGGGTATAACACAAGAAAAGAAGCAAATGAATTTTGCTGTTCAGAGTGTTAGCTCAGATGATATTACTGTTGACAGATCTCCCAATTTTGTAAATGCACTTCAGGGGAAAATTGCCGGTTTGAGTGTTACAAACTCCAGTGGCTCACCAAATGCTGGAACGCAGGTGATTATCCGGGGAATTTCTTCGATAAACAATGCTCAAAACAATGAGCCGCTGTTTATTCTCGACGGAATGCCTCTTTCCGGGAAAGGGAGTTCGGCAGCTGATATTAATCCGAATGATATTGAAAATATCACAGTTCTCAAAGGCGCTGCTGCTGCAGCGCTTTATGGACAGGATGCTGCTAATGGTGTGATTATGATTACAACCAAGAAAGGGCAGGTCGGGAAAGTGAGTACAACCCTGAATGTGAGCTGGCAATATGATATCCCTGCCCATGTGCAGCAGTTGCAGCAAAGTTATGCTCCGGGTTCCCAGGGCTTTTATGTGGATAAAGCCATGGGAGGGTGGGGACCGCTTATTAAGGAAGGCGAGCAGATTTATGATAATGTCAATGACTTTCTCCAGCATGGTTTTTATCACAAATATGATTTGAGTCTGACCGGAGGTAGCGAAAAATTTCAAGCTTATGCCTCTGCCAATTTTTCAAGAAATGATGGAATTGTTCCCAATGATTATTTGCAAAGAACAGGCGCTATGCTGAAAGGAACTTATCAGGCACTTGAATCTTTGCAGATTACTTTTTCTGCCAATATCATGTCTAATACTTTCCGTTCGTTTTCATCTACGGGAATGTCTTCTGTTTACAACTGGCCAATTAATGACCCGTTAAAGAATTATCAGGAACCAAACGGTTTTCCCCGGTTTTTATATTACGGTGATGCGAAAAAGTATGAGTCACCCATCAGTCCGCTCTATTCACGATATAGCGATGCCGGCATGAATGAAAGACTCCGAAATATTCTGAGTGGTTCGGTGAACTGGAAACCTGCAAAAAATCTGGAAATTACCGGTCGTTTAAGCTATGATACCAGCTCAAGCTCTTATGATGGCTATAATGTCCCACGCTGGGATGACTCCGTTCAATTGCCCAATTTTATGACTCCTTTTTCATTTATATCCCAAAGAGGCTTACAGCCGGGCACTCCGCAATGGCAGGAGGAATATAATGAAGCACTGGCAGCTTACAGGAAGGCAATGCAGGAAATGGAAGCATTTGACTTCCCTGAGCCGTTTCTCGTTTCAGAAACAGATCCGGCTTACGAGGAAGAACTTGAAAAGTATAATGCAGCTTATGCTGAAAGCCAGAGAAAATATAATGAGTATTACATGAGTGTTCCTTATCTGGTCAGAAAGGATATTGAGGATATGGATAAAAATGCTCTGGGGTATTATTCCGCATCTTCAGGGCGGAGTCATCTGCTCACGGCAGCAGCAATTGCCACTTATAAACTGGAGTTGCCAAATGATTTCAGTATTGATTTTCTTGCCGGAACAGAGGTGAGAATGGCTAAGGGATTCTCTATGTCAAATGCAGGAAGAGATTTTATCATTCCAGGAACTTATAGTTTGAGTAACACAAACAGTGATTATGTTTTTTTGTCTGACCGGACTTCCTCACACAGTCAGAAGCGTACATTCGGTTATTTTGGGGAACTGCGTGGCGATTATAAAGGAATTGCTTCGCTGAGTGTCACAAGCAGATGGGACTGGTCATCCACAATTCTGACAAATCCCTATTATTATCCTTCCATAACCGGAGGTTTGCTGTTCTCTGAATTGTTTCATTTAAGTAACAGCTATTTTAATTATGGGAAACTGCGCGGAAATTATGCAGTTGTGGGAAAGGATGCACCGGCATTTCTGTATGACCGGAAATTCAAGCAGTTTGCAACTTACCCGGATAACGGGTACGGTATAGACCCGACCTTGTCATCGGCTGACAGAAATCTGATGCCGGAAATGACCTATTCCTGGGAAATAGGGGCAGACCTGCGTTTCTTCAACAGCAAAACACGACTTGATTTTGCTTATTATTCCACCAAAGTAGATAATCAGATTGTTACGGTTCGCGTGTCGCCCTCATCGGGGCATATTCTTCAAACACGCAATGAAGGTGCAATACGGAATCATGGTGTTGAATTTACCCTGGAGCAGGATGTGATTAAAAAGCGTCAGTTCAACTGGATTTCTTCACTAAATTTTGGACTGAACAGAGGAAAAGTTACTTTTCTGCCCGAAGAAGTTGCTGAAATTACAGGAACACAGTATGGAGATATATACACTTCAGCGTACTTAGGAGGTTCCACAACCGGTATTTCGGGTAAAGACTATTTGCGCACTGCTGATGGAGAAATAATTGTTGGTGAAGATGGCTACCCGCAGATTGGTGCTGACAAGAATAAACTTATCGGCAATCGTGAGCCAAAATTTTTGGCCGGCATAGTAAATACCCTGAACTATAAGAACCTGTCGCTTACTTTTCTTTTTGACGGGCGTCTTGGTGGCGATGTGGTAAATGTAACGGGACGGGGACTGATTTCAAACGGTCAGGGCAGAATGCTGGAAACGTACCGGGGAAGGCAGGTTGTGGTCAATGGCATGGTAAAACAGGAGGATGGCACCTATGAGCCAAACACAACCCAAATCACACTGGATTATCAAACGCTCATTAATTATTTCTTTAATGTGAGTTCCAATTTTGTTGAAGATGGTTCATTTATCCGTTTAAGCTACCTGACATTAGGATATGATTTATCCCGAATGGTCAGAAATACACAACTTGCCGGTTTAAAGTGTACGTTAACAGGCAGTAACTTGTTTTTGCTCAGCAGGTATATGGGAGCTGACCCGGTTTCCAATGCAGATACGGGAGCAGGCGGTACCGGTTCTTCCGGCATAGATAATTACGCAGTACCCCGGACATCAAGTTTTAATTTCAGCATTGTAGCTACTTTTTAAAAAATAAAAATTTCTGAAAACATAAAAAGTTATGGAACGAAATCGATATATAAAATTTTTAAGTCTGATGTTTCTGTTTGCTTTCATCGGTTGCGAAGATTTTCTGGATGTGAATGTGAGTAAGGACAGCCCGACAACCATCACGGTTGACCAGGCACTGCCAACTGCATGTTTTTATGCAGCCCAGCAAATTTACGATCATGCAGAATATAGTGTTTATCTATCTCAGGCACTCACAACAGCTTCCAAAAGCCAGACAGGTTCTTATGCCTACAGTATGGGGTGGGAATTTTTGTCAATGAATCGGCACCCGCAGTGGCGCAGACATTTTTATGATTTGGGGGCAAACATCAATGAAATGATTTTTGCTGCCGAAAAGATCAATTCAAGAAACTTTATTCTTATCGGGCGCACCATCATGTTACAATCTACCATGTTCACAACAGATGTTTTTGGAGAAATGCCACGTTCCAATGCCTATACTTCCACTTCGCCAACTTATGATTCACAAGAGGAAATTTATGAATGGATGTTTCAGGAGGCAGACGAACTTGTGAAACTGTACGAGGATCAGGATTGGGTGCATAACAGCGATAATATTCCCATCACTGAGAAAATGGACAGAATATACCATGGAGATATGAAAAAATGGGGACTTTATGCGAAAGCACTTCGTGCACGGCTTTGGCTGCGGAAACTGCCCAACTGGGAAAATAATCCGGAAGTGTGCAGAAAAATTGCAGATATGGCAGATGAGGTGTTGAATGATCCTGACTGGGAGGAACCACGTTATTATTACCCTGGAGGAACCAATGAGCAGAACTGTCCGTGGGGTTCTTCGGCTCCAATCATTAATGCTTGGGAGAGTCGGGGAAACAGATTGTCTTCTTCAATTCCTACGAAGTTTTTTGCCTATGCAATTTTGGGAGCATATCAGATTCAGAACAATGTAAGGGGATATGCGCTTGACCCACGCGCTGAAAAACTGATGACCGGACGAGACTTTGGTGGTTCAACCAGCTTGCGGTGGCTGGAAAGTAACATCGGGATGGAAACCTCCATGAAAATTATTAATTATCCCGATCTGTTTGCAAGCGGAGGGAATAATCCCTACACTGACAACAGAGGTTTTATTGCATTGATTACAGACGAAGAGTTGATGTTCATTAAAGCCGAAGCGCAATACTGGGCAGGGGATAAAGTGGGAGCATACAACACTACGTATAATGCCGTAATATACAATATGGAACGTTTGGGTGTCATCGAATCGGAACTGCTGGGAAATAATGCAAAAACCCGTTATCAACGGTTTTTTGATATCCGACTGCCGGGTGAAAGTGAGTTTACCATTGCCGACCTGATGCAGCAGAAATATGTTGTAATGTATCTGCAGCCCGAGCAGTGGAACGATATGCGCCGGTATAATTACAGCAGCAAAACAAATGGAATTACCTATGACGGTGTTCCCGTATATACGGTTACAACAATTTTTAACGGAAGAGGTACCGCTATCCCAACCGTAGCAAACAGTGATGTGGAATACTCACTGAGACGCCCTTACAATTTATATGAACCATACTGGGATCAGCCAGATTCATACGGGAATAATGCTGAGCTTTCACCCAATGCATGGATTGCCCGGTTAAATTATGATCCGGAAACGGAAGATAAATATAACAGGGGCGAACTTGAACGATTAGGTGCTTTTAAAAACCCTGAGTGGCTTAAAAAAAGAATGATTTGGGCACATAATACGAGTAACAAGGCTGTGAGTGCCGATGCTGTCGAATGGAAATAAATGAATTCAATATGAGGAATATGAGGAATATGAATAAAATATTTGGAAAATTTGCATTTCTTCTTCTGTCAGGTATAGGGTTTTTAGTCTTGATTTCATGTGAAAGGCACGACTTTCTTGATGAAATTCTGATAACAGGAGAGATTGGTGTGCAAGCCTACTGGGAAATTGAGAGCTCAGCGGTAAGCGCCGGTTCAAAAATGTCATTTTTTGCACAGTACTACACTACGGAAGCTGCTATCGATTATTCAGAAGTGTGGTATAGTATTACGGAGACTCTGGAAAAAAATGTTTCCTGCCCGTGGGTAACAACTTTTACCTATTCTTATAGCTCAATCACTTCCGAAGAAAAACGCATTTCACAGAAAATTCAGGATTATCCGCATTCAATGGCTGTTTGGTCCGATTCACTTCGTGCCTACTCTTTAAAGAGCGATTTTCCGGTGAGTGGAACTTTAAGTTCGTTTTCGTGGCAAAAACCTGAACAGTTTGATGAAACCAAAATGAAGAATTATTTCGGAGATGGATTTATGCAACATTTTAAGGATAGTCTTTACACACTGATGCAATATGCCGATTTTAAAAAAATGTTGATGGGTATGGGATTGCTTGAAGATTTTAAGGCATATACCGATTCAACGTTTGATGCCAACTCCGACAGTTATATTTACCATTTTCCAAAGGATGGGGAGGGAAATACACCAGTTCCCGGAGAAATCAGAAATCTATATGAAGAAGTCACATTTGCCCAGTTGATTGAAAATAGTGCAAGTGCTTATTATGAAGTGGAATACAAGCGTACTTACTATCTGGAAGCTATCCTTCGAGTATATAATGCTCGTGGAATTTACGGAACAACAACGCTGAAGAGAATTGATATTAACTAACAACAAACAGAGGAGTTCAAATGAAACGAAAATATATAAACAGATATCACATTTTATTGGCAGCTCTAATCGGGCTTTTTACTTTCGGATGTGTTGACAATATGCCTGAGGTTGAAGATCTGCCTTCGGCTGCGGTGGCATTCACCTATGAAGTTACTGATGATTCTTACCAACTGGATTATTATGTGGGGGCAACAATTGAATTTACAAGCACTTCCTATCTGTCAGGTGAATGTAGATGGGATTTTGGAGATGGAACCGAGATTGCTGTTGGCGATGTGGTAACGCATAAATACAGTACTGCCGGAACATATCAGGTTAAGCTGACGGTGGGAGATATAAAAAGCAGGAAAATGCCGATTCTGATAAGTGATATTGTTCCGATAATGACGGTTGATTCGATTGATGGTGGAATCTGTGAAGTACTCACAACACCTGTTTCCATATCTGTTGAGCTTCCAAATCCAGAAGGATTATCTGAAGAGTATGAATGGATTTTCCCGCTGGGAACCATGGATGAAAATGGTAATGTTGTCAGCTCATCAGATAAACGTAATCCAGGGAACCTGAAGTTCAGCCATGTGGGCTCTCAGACTGTCCGGTTGCGGGTTAAACTTGGCGGGCGCACTTTGGAAGAAGGCAGGGTAAATGTACAGGTAGCTTACAATGAGGAGGTGCCAACGCTATATTATGCAGTGAAAGGAGGAAACATTATGGCGCTGAAGCTGGCAGCCGGCGCTCCCGCAGATATGCTGATTTATCCTTATGACATGGCTGTCTCCTCAGGAAAACATCCTTTGAATATTGTTTTCAGGAATCCATCACTTTACATTCTTGATTGCGGGCAACAGTTTACTTTTGTGGATGATGCAACCGGCACTTTAGGAGACGGGCGAATTGTTGTTATGTTAAAAGACGGCTCCAAAGTGGAAACCATGCTTACAAACACAGGCGCTGCATTTGATGATCCCTTTTACGGATATGCAGATGACAAACACTTGTATTTTGCCAATAGAAACACAGGAATCATGCGCATTGAATTTACTGAACGAAACCGCCTGTTTTCGCCATCAGAATTTCCGTATTATGTACAGAATGCCACACTTGGTTATTATGGCAACGGATGGAGCTTTGGCTCTATGAATGCATGTTTTGGAAAGATTGACGGCACATGGTACTGGTGCAAAACATTTAACGGAACCGGAATTTTCCGTTTTACCGACGGTGATATTCTGGGTGAAACCATTACAGGCGGAAAACCTGCTCCTTCTGCGGGGGTTGCTCTTTCGGGCATGAGTCCGAAGTCATTTGTGTGGGATAGTAAAAATCAGGTGATATATTTTTCCATTTATGATACCGGTTATGAGGGATTATATCGTTGCACGCTTGACCAGTTGAACAGTATTGGCGGCATAAAATCAAATCTTGCCCCCTATTTACTAAAAACAGCTAACGGGAAATCTGTTGTCCCGATTACAGAATCGGGAATGGGAGAAGGGTCTTCCGGTGAGTTTATCGGAATTTGCCAGCTCGCTCTGGATGAAGCAACCGGAGCAGTTTATTTTGGTTTGCGCTCTGCCTATCCTGATGAAGTGAAATCGGGGTTAATGCGTTACAATCCTAATACCGGTTATATTGAACATGTTGTTGAAGGTGTTGAGGTTTACGGTGTTGCTGTTAATAATACCAAGTCGAAACTTTTTTAAGAAGAATGAATTACAAAAGTGTTTTGAGATATACTTTCCTGTTTTTTTTGGGATTTCTGTTGTTTCACAGTGAAACTGCTTATGGTCAGCTGCCAAAACGGGAAATGCGGGCTTCCTGGCTTGCCACTGTCTGGCGGTTAGATTGGCCTGCACTGACTGTTCCGGCAAATGATACGCCGGCTCAGAGGGAAGCAGCCATCAATCAGCAAAAGAATGAATTGAGAACTATTTTTGATCGGTTGCAGGATGCAAACATGAATGCTGTTTTTTTCCAGATTCGAAGTATGTGCGATGTGATGTACCCTTCGTCTTATGAAAACTGGAGTAGTTTTATTTCATCGGAGCGTGGTGCCAATCCGGGATATGACCCATTGGCATTTGCCATTGAAGAAGCTCATTTGCGGGGATTGGAACTTCATGCATGGATTAATCCCTATCGCTATTCGACATCCGAAGCCACACATGGGAATTTACCCGGAGACTATGCCAACAGCCATCCCGATTGGCTGATAACCTATGACAACTATACTAAAATCCTGAATCCGGGAAAGCCGGAAGTGATACAGCGTATAGTGGATATTGTTGCAGAGGTGGTTTCAGGATATGATGTGGACGGGATTATTTTTGACGACTATTTTTATGTAAATGGAGCTACTCAGGATTTTATGGATCAGGCGGAATATAACGCTTACAATCCTGATGGGTTATCCCGTGCAGATTGGCGACGCGAAAACTGTAACCGGATGATTAAAAGTGTATATAATAGAATTCAGGAACTGAAGCCATGGGTAACGTTTGGTGTCAGCCCTGCCGGTGTTGCCGCTTCAGATATTACTGTAGCTGCAAAATATGATGTTTCACCAGCTCCTGTAGGAAGCGACTGGCAGTATAACGGCATCTATTCTGATCCGTTAGCCTGGCTGAACCAAAACTCTGTTGATTACATCTCGCCGCAAATTTATTGGGAAACAAACAGTGCAAACGCTTACGATAAGTTAGCACCCTGGTGGTCTGTTGTTGCCAACAAGTTTGGAAAACATTTCTATTCAAGCCATTCACTGACGGCAATGACCGGGCCACAACCTGCGCAACAGACATTAAAGTCAATTCTTTATGAAAATGATGATATAGACTGGAATATTATTTCTGAAATTGAGAAGGGTGCAGTGTTTGATAAACTTTCAACTCTTGATGCCGGAACAAAAAGTGCATCAGCAATAACCTATTACTTCCCGGAACTAGGCTCTCAGGTTGAATGGAATAGGGCGAGTGATATGAATGACGCACCCGGTTCGATTTTTTACGCTACACAAAAAGCATCAGGTATCCAGTTTGTAAATTATTTGAAGAATGAAGTATTTACCCGCCCTGCATTACCTCCTGCTATTGGCTGGAAAAAGGCAGAAGCGCAGGCACTTGTTGAAAATATCAGTTTGTCGGAACATATCCTGACATGGGATTATGAAAGTGACAATGTACGGTTTGCTGTCTATGCCATACCAAATTCAAAGAGAAATGATGGTACCTTGTTTTCATCATCACTGTATCTCAAAGGTATTTCTTACGTCAGACAGTTTGTTTTACCGGAAAATATCAGTGCAGAAACCCATAAAATTGCAGTCTCAGTCCTGGATTATTATGGGAATGAGTTTTCGCCACGGGTTATGGGTGAAGATATAATTGAACCGGCATCACCCAATCTGGTTTATCCTGCAAATAGTGAAAATATTGTAATTCCCGCAATTTTTAAGTGGGATGCTGTAGCATATGCAGATAGTTATATTTGGGAAGTTGCATTTGATGATGATTTTAATGAATTGTTCTGTTCACGTGAAACAGCAGAAACCCAATTCTTTTCCGGGCTGGAAACAAGTATGAGAGACAATACGGATTATTACTGGCGAATCAGGGCGCGTGTTCCGAATGGTGGCGAAAGCTATTCGGAAGTGAGGAAATTTATTGGAGAAAAGTTTAAAATCACTTCGCCTTTTTATGGAGAAGAAGATGTGTCGCTTTCACCGCGTATTGAATGGAGTGAAGTAACGGCATCAGAACCTGTTGATTATGTTGTGGAAGTAGCAACTTCATCACTTTTTCAAAACTCACAAATAGTGTTTTCCCAAACTGTTCAGACCCCTTATTGCGATATTCCGGATGAAGTCCTCACAATTTCCACAACCTACTATGTGCGTATCCGGACTTTTGTAAACGGAGTTGAAGCTATTTCAGAAGCTGTTCGTTTCACTGTAGAGGATTTGCATGTTCCAGTTCCGGTGATTCTTTCACCCGGCAATGGCGCTGTCCTTTTAGGTACCGATATTGAAGTGGTGTGGGAACCTCAGAATTCAAAGGGTTTTCATGTGGAACTGTCAAGGAATGACCAATTTCCCCCCAGAAGTACCAATCTTCAGAAAGTCGATGCATACTCGAATACATTTATTTATACAGGATTAACTCCCGGAACTTATAATGTACGGGTTGCTGCTTTGACGAAAGATGGAAAAACAGCTCCTTCGGAGATTGTAACGGTTTCCTTGTCGGAAACCACCGGGCTGGACGAAATTGATAATAAAGGTGAGCTGTGCTATAATTACAGGGATCAGTCAGGAAATGATTATTTGGTAATTCAGAGCTTGTATGCAGGCAGAGCCGCAATTGCCATTCATTCTGCATCGGGAATACTTCTTAAAAAAATGCTGCATGATATCATGGGAGGACAAAATATTCTCACCCTTGATTTAACGGGATATGCGCAGGGAGTTTATTTGTTGGTAATAGAAACAGACCGGTTTAGAAAAGTAATTAAAATTAACCGATAGACAGACTGACTTTTAAAGGGCTTTTTGAGATTTATAATGAAATATTTCTCTTTCAGGGGAAATAATTTTTTGAAAATATTTTCATAATGGTTATCATGGGAGTGTAAGCTTAATTATTGATTCATAATAGGAATGACTAAGAGATTTTGTGCCGGTAGCTCTGTGTCAGATTTTTATACTCTCCTGAAAATACAATGAAAACTGTTAGTTTTTGTAGTTATTTATTAATTTAAAATGTTTGTAGTATGAAAAAATTTACATTATTGTTTGTAGCATGTAGCATGGCATTTTTGAGCTATGCACAGGGAGACATCACCTATGAGCTCAATGGTGGCGTAACCAATGATTACGGATGGACAAGCAAAGCAGATATGCTTGTGGAATTCAATGCGGATTATAATGAGGTATTTGAGATTGCAGAATCAGCAACATGGTACACATGGGAAACGCTTGATGTTATTTTGTCAGCATCAGATCCGGTAGTTCGGATTCCTACATTTGCGACAAAAATGTACACCCTTATCACAAATGAAAAATGGATGTGGCTGCATGATTACATTGTGGCTATTGTGGCAGAACAGGGACTTCCGGAAATTGACGAAGATTCCTCAGCTGATGCTTTCTGGAGATATAATGTTTCTGCCTTTTTTGTTAACGGAAAACGTAGTGCCTGGCCGATTTCTGCCGACTATGCAACAGCTGGTCAGCCGTCTGCATTTATGTCGGTATGGAAGCATGGTTTCGCCGGACCGGACTCTTATGACGGTACAGAAGAAGTGGTGATCCCTGCTCCATACAGAGAAGGTTTTTCTTTCGACGGATGGTATGAAACTAATGACTTCTCCGGTGAGAAAGTTACTTCAATCCCGGAAGGCGCTTCAGGTGATATTACCCTTTATGCAAACTGGGTGGAATACATTCCGGTAATTAAGGAAGTGTGGGCATTGGATGCAGCTGTAGAAACAAAGACGGAAGGGATTGTTACTTTGGTTGATGGAGTAAAAGCATATATTCAGGATGCTACAGGCGGCTTGCTTGTTGAATTTATATCTGCTCCTGATGTGGCAGCCGGTAATAGCGTTGTAGTTAGCGGTACAACTGCACTGATCGGAGATTACACCAAACTTGAAGGCGCTTCTTTAATCAAAAAAGAGACTGCTTCCACACCGTCAGCCCTGAACGTTGATCTATCGTCGCTGAACCAGAAACCACTAGACTACATGTTTGAGTTGATTTATATTGAAGGGTTGAATATTGAATCTTATGACAGTGAAGGAGCTGTTTTGAGTGATGGGGTGGAGTCTATCCCCTTATATGTTGAATTATCTCAGGCGCAATTTCCTGTGGGTATAAAGGTGAATATTAAAGTTGTGGTATCTTTTGATGAGGTTGTATATCTTGCGGGCACTGCTGCAGGAATTACTGCTGCACCTGTGCCGCGTCCAGATCCGGCAGCATATCCGGCTCTTGAAGATGGAAAATTTACGCTGACAAACAGATGGCTGGTTTCAAATATAATGGATAATTTCTCATCGAATCGGGTGGGAGCTGCCGATTTTGTGCGCGGAATGGCTGCGAAAGACGGGAAAATGTACTTTGTGGACAGAAATCTGAAGCAACTGACTGTTGTTGACGGTAAAACCGGAGAAATGTTGGAGCCAATAAAATTGGCTTCTAATATATTCACTTATGAAGCTGATGGTGAAACAAAAGTAGCCGGAACACTTCCTTTCAACGATATTAAAATTGATGGCGCCGGCAATGTGCTGCTTGGGAATTGTATTACTTCCAATGCACAACCTTTTCAGGTTTGGAAAATAGACCTGACTACGGGGGAAGGTGAATTAATAGTGCATGAAATTCTTGCAGAAAATTATGATTTTGCAGAGGCAACCATTCGTTTTGATGCATTTGGAGTTTATGGAGATGTGGATGGAGATGCAATTATCATGGCGATGAATGCCCAGGCAATGGAAGCATATAAATGGACAATTTCCAATGGTGAAGCAGGAGATGCCGAAGCTATTCTGATTGATACCTCGGAAGAGGGAACTTTGCTTACCGGGTTGAACAATCCGGGACCTGCTCCACAGATTTTCCCGATGGATGAAGACTATTTCTATATTGATGGTTTTGCAACGTATCCAACATTAATTGATATGGACGGTAATATTATTGACGGACTTTTCAATGATACTTCTGAAGAGTGGCCCGCTTCTGACAGTAAAAAACAGGGACAAAATGGTTTGATTGAATTCAGTGTTGGAGATGATTACTTTTTCATTATGGTTAATAGTAATACGGACGGCACACCGCCTGCATCATTTCGTTTGTTTAAATGGGCTGATGCCAACAAGGAATTTAAAGATATTCAGTCATTGTGGGTATTCCCTGAAAGCGGAATGGGTGGCTCGTCAAATACATACCGCAGCGCTGTTCCGTCAGTGGAGGTTGATGAGAATGAGGGAGCTGCAACGATATATCTTTATGCAGGGGAAAATGGCTATGGCGTATATGAATTGAAAGTGGGAACACCGAGTAGCGCGCCGATTGTTGTAAACAATGAGCTTCTGAATGTGATTGTAAGAGAAAGAACTTTGAAATTTGACAAACAGGTTGAACTTGTTGCAGTCTATTCAGTAACAGGACAGCTGGTTGTTCAGGCAAAGCAGACTTCATCTGTAGAAGTTCCTCAAAGTGGAATTTATATCGTAAGGGCAAAAACTGCCAACGGAGCACTTGCTGTCCGTAAAGTGGTGGTTATGAATTAAAGCATAATTGATTGTAGCTTTTAAAAGGTGGTGGGCTTAGCCACCACCTTTTATATTGTAGTATTATCTTTACAACAGTATGGATTTATTGATCTGGACGGTTGTTGAAATAATATTGTATCACAAATAGTTAAACTGTTTTAAAATTTATTTGAAATTATTTTAAAATAAAACCGGAATTCATGAGATTTCTTTATCAGTATATTTTTTCATTGTTTTTTTTCTTCGTTGTAACACATGTTTCGGCAATCCAAATCGGAGGTATAACCTATAAGGTTGATACTTTGGAAAATCACCGGATAGGACCCGGAACTCAGTATATTTCTTTGCGGCTGACAGCAACTGGCAAACGTCTGGATGTTTTTTTTATCAAGACTGATCTCAAAAATCCTTATGTGGAAATTCGTACTGCATTAGGACGCGATTCCATTTATGGCGGTGAACCCACTTCGATTGCTGCAAAACGAAAATCAATGGAAGGCGCCTTTTATTTTGCCGGTGTCAATGGTGATTTTTTTGCAACTTCCGGCTATGTTGGCTATCCGGTGAGTGGAAATATGGTGGACGGAGAAATAGCAAAAATTCCGAGCAGTCGCAATGTTTTCGTAATGGATGACCGGAAAATTCCCGGTATCGGTATAGCCAGTTTCATTGGTAAATTACAGATTAATACACAGGAAGTTGCAATTAATACGGTTAATCATCTGCGTGAAACCAATCAGCTGGTGTTGTATAATCAATTGAACGGGAAAAGAACACATACGAATAAATATGGTACGGAAATATTGATTGAGTTGAATAACGGTTTTATGTGGGGAACCAACAAGACTTTGAAAGCTAAAGTTCTGAAGGTTGAAAAGGAAATTGGGAATATGGAAATTCCAAAAGGAAAAGCAGTTTTATCCGGGCATGGAACAGCAGCTGCTCAGTTAAATCAGTTGAGTGTAAATGATGAAATCGAACTTGAGTTGAATGTGTGGCTTGGTCTGGATAATTCTTCAAATTTTATACAAATGACCGGCGGCGATAATTATGCAACCATGCTCCTGAATGGCAAAGTGGAAACAGCTAACGTATGGAATGAATTGCATCCAAGAACCGGATTGGGTTATAGCAGGAACAGAGATTCCCTGATTTTCTGCGTGATTGATGGTCGTGGGGTTTCAAACGGAGCCACCACCAAAGATATGGCTGAACTTATGAAAAGTGCCGGCGCATACACCGCATTCAATATGGATGGCGGCGGCTCAAGCACCATGTATGTTGCAGAATATGGGAAAGCTGTAAATACTACCAGTGATGGCAATGAACGTGCAGTTGCCAACAGCATTTATGCTGTTGCAACCTCCCCTTCGGATAATACGATAAGCATAATTAAACCTTATAAGCAATCTGTTTCACTTCCGCGTTATGGCGAGTTCACTCCACAGTTTTACGGCTACAACCAGTATGAAGTACTGCTTGAGTCCGATTTGCAAAATGTGGAACTGCACTGCCCCGAAAGTCTGGGAATAATTCAGGGAAAGAAATTCATTGCTACCGGTAATACCCCCGGAAAAATCACAGCTACTTAT
Source organism: uncultured Mariniphaga sp. (assembly GCA_964398855.1). Lineage (GTDB taxonomy): Bacteria > Bacteroidota > Bacteroidia > Bacteroidales > Prolixibacteraceae > Mariniphaga. Next base: position 20,722 of record CAYNOQ010000037.1, read on the forward strand.
AATGGGACAATCACAGCAATTATTGATGTGAATTTTGTTCAGGTTTCAGACATTAAAATCCGTCTGGATTCTGTAATAGTGGACAACCGGAAAGATTATCCGATTGAAGTTACAGGAAAAACTTCTGACGGACAAACAGCTATTTCACCTTCTGCTTTATCATGGAAGGTGAGCAACACTGAAATTTGCACTGTAAAGAACGGCAGTGTTAAGGCTTTAAAAAATGGGTTGTCAAAATTAACAGGAAGTTTAGATGGTGTGGCAGACAACATTAAAGTCAAGGTGGAAATTCCGGAAAGTATGAGTATCATTGGCGACAGCATCAATCCCGAAAAATGGAAACTGGATGCTTCCTCTTTTTTAAATACGCAATTAAACACAAACAATCTGCCGGACAGCTGGGATTATGGCGCCGTGGTTAACTTTACGCATGCAGTCGGGCGTTCACCTTTTGTGGAACTGATGTTAAAAAAAGCTTTTTTTGGATTACCCGATACCATTCAGATGATCTTAAATATCGGAGATATTGATATTACCAGAGCACTTTTTTCATTGAAAGCAAACGATGCAGCGAGTGTTGCTACTTTTGAAATCAATGATTTTGAGCAAAATAAAGATTTTGTACTCAATATTCCTGTTGATCAGCTGTTTGATACAGACGACAGGGCAATTTATCCGGTTTGGTTCGATAAAGTAAGATTCTATTTCAACGCATCAGGTATGACTACAGGAAAGGCATATTCTCTTGCAGCCAAAGAAATCCGGCTGATTTACAAAGATTTTTTGCCAACCGGAATTTTATCTGTAAAGGAAAATAGGTTTAAAGTATTTCCAAATCCGGTAAAAAACAGGATACTTTATTTGCAGTTAACCGAACCTGCAATCCCAAAAGTGCACGCCGAAGTTTATGATCTGATGGGGCGTAAGCGTATAGAAAAATATTTTGGAAATTATGGTGGTGAAACCCTTGAAATTCCCGTTTCAATTCTTAGTCCGGGAATTTATCTGCTAAAAATTTATAAAAACGAAAAACCGGAAGTTTCGAAATTTATTGTTCAATGATTATTTGATGAAATTAAAAAAAATCCATGAGGACATTATTTTTAACAATAATTTGTGCGCTAAGTGTTACTACGACTTTAGCTCAAAAAATTAAAATTCAGAAGAGATTTCCTGTTTCAGAGCAAATAGGGTATTACCTAAAACTCAGTGCAGATGGAAATCTCGTGGCTTTTTCAACGGAGTCGTACACCGGTCTGAACATTTACAATTTTTCAACCGGAACCGTTCAGGAGGTTTCGGCAGAGAAAGGAGCCGGATTTGAACCCATTTTCAGCGAGGATAGTGAGCGGATTTATTACAGAAATATTCTTTACGAATCAAATTTGCGCAAAGAAGGGCTGAAAAGCTTTGACTTCTCTGACAGGAAGCACGAAACAATTTTTGAACCGGTACGGAATTTAAAAAATCCTAAAAGCTTAAGTAAGGGTGTTGTGGCTTTGTCCGGCGACGAACTTTTAAAATCTGTCGGAATTCAGGAAGACACTCCGGTTGAAGATTATGTCTGGAGCGATGGAGTTAATCTGTATGTTTTCAGGAACAATAAAACCAAAATACTGAATCCGGTAGCCGGGGCAAATGGTTATGTGTGGGCAACGATTTCTCCCAACCGGAGAATGATTCTATTCACTGCTGCGGCAAAAGGAACTTTTGTCTGTAGCCCGGATGGAGAAATTCTTGCGAATTTAGGTTTTTTGAATGCTCCGGTATGGTATGGAAACGACTATGTGGTTGGTATGCAGGATAGGGATGATGGCTCATTTGTGGTTGAATCGAAAATTTTGATGAAAAATTTAAAAGGAACTGTTGAAAAAGTTCTGAGTATGCCGGAGCAGATAGCAATGTATCCCACTGCATCTGAAAAATCAGCTAAAGTTTTATATAACACCACTGCCGGTGATATTTGGGTAGTTGAGCTGAAAGTGAAGAAGAAAGGTTTTTTCAGCCGTTTATTTGGAAGATAGTCATTTGAGTGCTTCTAATGAGTTTGAAAATTAAAATGTTAATTATGAAACGAGCATTTATACTGATCTTTTCGGTTCTGTTTATATTTTTTGCCGGAGCACAGGATATGTCAGGTGTGAAAATCCACATAAACCCCGGGCACGGCGGCTGGGATTCTGACGATCGCGGAATTCCCACACCACTATATCCGAATGTCGGTCCCAGTTTGGGATTCTGGGAATCACAGAGTAATCTGGATAAGGGATTGCAGTTGCGTGAAATGCTGGAAACATTGGGGGTATCTGTTCAGATGTCCAGAACACAAAACCGAACGGAAGATGATTTGCCTTTGTCAACCATTGTACGCATGGCAAATGAATTTCAGGCAGATTTTATGCTTTCCATTCACAGCAATGCAGGGAGCGGAACAGCTAATTATGTATTGCAGTTGTATGCCGGTAAGGATTTGAACGATACGCATATATATCCCACACCAGTTCCACGGTCTGAGGAAGGCAGGGCAATCAGTACGGAAATAGCAAAAAACCTGATAAAAAACGAATTGACACACTGGACATCTGCAAGCTATAATGTGTCCGGAGACAAAACCTATGCGCGGATGTATATGGGATGGAGCGACGGTTATGGAGTGCTGCGCGGACTCACCGTACCGGGTGTTATCTCCGAAGGTTCAATGCATGACTATATTCCCGAAAATTACCGGCTGATGAATATGGAGTATAAATGGCTGGAAGCATGGAATTTTAAAAAAGCTTTTTGTACCTATTTTAAAAATGCAGAAATTCCGACAGGAAATCTTGCAGGTTGGGTGAAAGACAGCAGGAATCTGATTTTAGACGGTACATATAAAAAGTACGGAAAGGATATGTTGCTGCCTATTAATGGCGCAGTAGTAACTATAGAGGAAACTGGAGAAATTTATACGGTTGATAACCAACGGAACGGAGTTTATGTTTTTAAGGATTTAAATCCCGGTAATTATACCGTAAAAGTTGAAGCAGATGGTTATTACTCTCAGGAAACAGAAATTATTGTGAAGAATAATGAAATCTCATATCTAAACTTTGAACTGAATAAGGTGCGAAATACACCGCCTCAGGTGATCAGTTTTTTCCCAAATGTTCCCGAAACAGAGACTGTTGAGGCATCAACCGATATTGTTCTGGAATTCAACTGGGATATGGATGAAGAATCTACTATTGCCGCTTTTTCAATCAATCCTGAAGTAGAAGGTGAGTTTACATTTGAAGACAGTCAGTATCGCCTGCGCTTCACGCCGTTTTTTCCTTTGGAAAAATCAACGCTTTACACGGTAAAACTGAATAAGTCGGCAAAACATCCCGACAATTTGAATATGGAGGAGGATTTTACTTTTCAATTCACTACAAAAAACAGAAACCGGCTGGTTTTGCTTGAGGGCTACCCCAGCGAGGGAAACACGGGGGTATATGCCGGCAAACCTCTCTTTATGTATATTTTTGATAAAAAACTGGATTCATCCAATGCCAGAGATGAAATTAATGTCTATGACTCAAACGGTGAAATACTTGACAGGGTAACCCGCTCGGTGAAAATCAATAAAATAGGTGATTCTTATGGCGATTTTTATTTTGAATTGTCCAATCCGTTGATTGCAGGAAACTCATATACCGTAGAAATTGGAAGCAACCTGAAAGATGAAACGGGAGTTAAATTTGTCGAATCCCGTCAAATTCATTTTACAGCTTCAGACGTTTTGGTGAGCGATAAAACAGTCATTGACGACTTTGAAGCTTCAGACAAATACACTTTTAAAAGCGATGAAAGCGAAGGCGTTTCTTCTGCCTCCATGATTCGGAATATCTCCCAGAAGTTGTTTGGTGCTTCCGCTTATAAAATTACAGCAAAGTTTTCCAATCAGGAAGCTTTTGCCTCTTTTGATTCTGAAGAACCTTTGGCAACAACTGAATCTTCAAAAGTATTTGGTTTGCATGTTTATGGAGATATGTCGGGGAATGAACTGCAATTGCAGTTCAGATTGGGAGCAGATGTGAGATTCCTGAAATTATGCGAATTGAATTTTATGGGTTGGGAATTCTTTGAGGCTGAATTTGCAGCTGATGATGCCTACCAACTCACGGGATTCAGAATAGTTCGCAAAGAAAGCATTTTGTCAGCCGGCACTGATATTTATGTGGATGATCTGCTTCAATATGATAATTTGATTTCAGGACTGAAAGAAGACCAACTTGCCGAAACGGCTTATATTTTTCCAAATCCGGTTTCTGAGATTGTATTTGTTAAATTGAACGAAGCGGAAACGCCTGTTCTAAAGCTGTTTTCGATAAACGGAAGTTTGCTTAAATGGGTTAAAGGCAATCAAATTGCCGTTCGGGAGTTTCCGCCGGGAACATACATCCTGAAGGTTGCTACTAAAAACTCAGTATTTAGTAAAACTGTCATAATCAGCAGATAATTCAACCCGGTCTCTAAAATGTATTAATATAAATCTGCTTCACGGATATGAGGGTTATATTTACCTATTGACATCCCATCAAGTCTTCTCTTTCTTATTTTATCTCATACATTCTGATTTTATTTTGTATTTTCATCAAAAATTTTGGACAAAACTTACTGTCCTTTGTAATGTTCTTAAAATAATCAACTGACAAAGTTTTTAATCAACTCAAATATTGACAAATAAAAAATTGACACCATGGGAAAAACAGTTTTAACACTTTTTGCTGCTTTACTTTTTTTTGCAACAAGCGCACAAACCTGGCAGCCTGCCGGCAATCGTATAAAAACCCGCTGGGCAGAAGAAA
>CAYNOQ010000038.1:0-25503 GCA_964398855.1 uncultured Mariniphaga sp.
ACATTAGATTTGCAAAATTAAAAATTTATTGAAATTATGCACCTTTTTTATTCACCGGAAATTGACGGCAACGAAATTATTCTGGACGAAACCGAATCGAAACATGCCGTAAAGGTATTGCGGCTCAGCGCCGGATCCACTGTCAGGGTAGTGGATGGCAAGGGAGGTTTTTACAGCGCTGAAATTTCTTTGCCTGATCCCAAACGATGCCGACTCAGAATCACCGGCTTTCAAAAGGAGTTCGGAAAACGAAATTTTTATCTGCATGTTGCCATTGCACCTACAAAAAACAGCGACAGACTTGAGTGGTTTATCGAAAAAGCTGCCGAAATAGGAATTGATGAAATTACCCCGATTTTTTGTGAGCACAGTGAACGAAAAACCGTGAATGCTGCCCGTCTCAATAAAATTCTTGTTTCTGCAATGAAACAGTCTTTGAAAGCGTATCTGCCCAAACTGAATCCGATAGAAAAGTTTGAGAAATTTGCTCAAAAAGCTCATAATGAAAGCTATATGAAATTTATTGCACATTGCAATCCGGGAGAGAAGCTGCATCTGAAAAATCAGGTGAAATCAGAACAACCGGTACTTGTTTTGATTGGTCCCGAAGGTGATTTTTCCCAAAATGAAGTGGAGCTTGCGGAGCAAAATGGATTTGCTTCCATTTCGCTTGGTAGCTCCCGGCTTCGCACGGAAACTGCCGGTGTGGTGGCGTGTCATATTGTTAATTTGGCTAACCGGTAATCTGCGGTTTTCGATATAATTTTCTGTTTTAGTCAGGGAATTGTATTTTTAGCAAAAATTGAAACTATGAGATTATTTATACTCTTTTTTATTTTGCTGACAGGAACGGTTTCCGGACAATCGCAGCAGGTGCGCATCGGGCTGGTGAAATACAGCGGTGGCGGCGACTGGTATGCCGACCCCACAGCGTTACCCAATCTGATTTCCTTTTGCAATGCCAACCTGAAAACAAATATTCATCCCGAACCTTCAACTGTTGAAGTGGGAAGCGCTGAAATTTTCAATTTTCCGTTTGTGCATCTCACCGGACACGGAAACATTGTTTTGTCGGAAAATGAAACCATCAACCTGAGAACTTATCTGGAGGCAGGTGGCTTTCTGCATGTTGACGATAATTATGGATTAGATGAATACTTCCGGCGCGAGATTAAAAAGGTTTTTCCAAATAACGAACTCATAGAGTTACCCCCATCGCATCCGATTTTCCATCAAAAATACACTTTTAATGAAGGACTTCCCAAAATTCACGAACATGACAACAAGCCACCGCAGGCTTTTGGGATTTTTTTGGAAGATAGAATGGTGTGCTTATATACCTACGAATCAGATATCAGCGACGGATGGGAAGATGAGGCAGTTCACAACGACCCGCCCGAATTGCGTGAAAAAGCGTTGAAAATGGGAGCAAATATCATTTCGTTTGTGTTCAGTCAGTAGCTGGAATTGATACACAAATTCGGCAAATATTTTAAACGTTGCTCTTTCTCTGCGGAATACTTACTTTTGGAAAATGAAAAAACCCACTCTTTTTGTCCTGATTGTTTTTGCCGTTGTTTCTGCATCGGCTCAATATTTCCAAACCGGACAAGATCCCGCTTCCATTCGCTGGAGACAAATTGATACCCGGAATTTTAAACTGATATTTCCCGATTATTATGAGGGTCAGGCACAAAAGATTGCCGGTTATCTTGAAACCGTCTATCCGTTTGGTGGTTACACGCTTCGCCATGCTCCCAAAAAATTTCCGGTGGTTTTGCACACACAAACTATCGAGTCCAACGGACTGGTTGCCTGGGCACCGCGCAGAAGTGAGTTTTTCACCACGCCACACCAATCCATCTATCCTCAGGATTGGCTGCAGCAATTAGCGTTGCATGAGTTCCGGCACATGGTGCAGATTGACAAGATAAACAGCAATATGGGCTTTTTGTCGCGTTTTTTGCTTGGAGAACAGGGCACCGCTCTGGTTTTTGGAGTTTCATTGCCGTGGTGGTTTACTGAAGGTGATGCTGTGGTAACAGAAACAACACTGAGCAGTTTTGGCAGGGGGCGGGACCCCTCTTTCCTTATGGAACAGCAGGCGCTTTTGGTGGAAAAGGGCGTTTATCCATACGATAAAGCCTATCTGGGTTCCTACAGGCACTTTATTCCCAATCACTACAACTTGGGTTATTTTTTAGTTGGAAGCCTCAGGGCAAAATATGGCAATTCGCTCTGGGAAAAACTGCTGATGAACACAGCCCGCCAAGATTTGGCGTTGCGCAAAACTTTCAAAAAAGAAACCGGAATGAACCATATAAAGCAGTATAAATCGGTGTTCGACAGCCTGCAGAATGTCTGGCAAAATGAAGACCGGCTTTGGAAGGAAAATGATTTCCGGGTAGTCTCTCCACCGAATAAATTTTTTACTAACTACAGACACAATCATCAGCTGAATGATTCGGTAATTATCTCCTACAAAACATCATTTAATGAAATTCCTTCGTTTGTAAAAATTTACCCGAACAGCACTGAAAAGAAAATTGCTCGACCGGGTGCTCTTTTTGAAGAATCCATACGTTATACTGGCGAATGGATTGTTTGGTCAGAAAAAATACCTGATCTTCGCTGGCAGCACAGCGGACTTTCAATGATACGGCTGTTTCAAACAGAAACTAAAGAGTTAATTGAGATAAAACCTGAATTTATTGCAGTCAGTCCGGTAATTTCACCTGACAAAACAAAAGTGGCAGTAGTTGAAACCGACTTTGGAGGAAACAGTTATATTACTGTTTACCGTTTGCCTAACGGCGAAATTATCACCCGCTATCAGTCGCCAGGGAACAATTATTTTTTCTCCCCCGAATGGCTCGACAATGACAAAATCGCCATGATTGCACTGACCGAAAAAGGAAAACGGATTGAGACGCTCGATTTTCTGCAAAACAGGTCAGAAATATTGGTTTCAGAAGATCTGGCAGACATAAAACAGTTGCGTTTTTCGGAAAGCAGACTCTATTTCATCAGTACCTATTCCGGGAAAAACAGCTTGTATTGCTTCAATTTTGATAATAGGGAAATTGAACTGGCTTACTCACCGCGTTTTGGAGTGGAATCGCCTGCCGTTTCACCAGACGGAACCCATGTTGTTTTGAGTGATTACACTTCGGATGGCTTTCGCCTGATAGAAATTCAGGTTGAAGATGCCGGAAAAACAAAGTTGCATGAGATAGCGCCGGCAACTTATCAGCTGGCGCAAATTCTTACTGAACAGGAAAAAGGAATTCCAAATCTTTCAGACTCTGTTTCAGATAATTATCAATCCAAAGCATATCGAAAAACCGCACATCTCTTTAATTTTCACAGCTGGGCGCCGGTAAATATTGATGTGGACAGTTACGGATTTTATCCGGGTGTCAGTCTGATGTCGCAAAATTTATTAGGTACTTCCGAAACAGTTTTGGGTTACCGATGGGATTTAACCGACAAAAGAGGAAGATTCATCGCCGATTATTCATTCATGGGTTGGTACCCCGTTTTTAATCTGAGTTTTTCGCATGGAATGCGCTCTTCAGAATTTATGCTTATTCAGCAATATGCTGATGATAACGGCAATATAGTAAATCAGGATACGCTCACGCGGCAGTTTGACTGGAGCGATACCCAGGCAGGTTTAAATATTTTTTTGCCGTTGAAATTGGATAAAGGTCCTTTCAGCAGGTACCTTCAGCCGGGGATTCAGTATGATTTCAACTATTATGGCAGCCACAACGAAGCGCCGGAAGGTTTCAATGCGGGTAGTTTTCACTCGCTGAGCTACAGGCTATTTTTCAGACAATTGCTCAAAAAAAGCTATTTAGACATGTATCCCGATTTTGGCTTTGTTTTAGACGGAATTTACCGGCATACGCCTTTCGGTGGCACCAATTCGGGAAATCTTTCGGCGCTCCAGTCGCTGCTCTATCTTCCCGGGTTGATGAAAACCCATGGAATCAGGCTATATGGCGGGATTCAGCAAAAGGAGAACAATGGCAATATGGTGTTTTCGGATGTGGTACAGTATGCGAGAGGCTGGGGGAGAATTCACACAACTTCCGTCAAAACAGTGGCATCAGAATATAGACTACCATTGCTCTATCCTGATATGAATCTTCTGGGAATGATCTATTTGCGCCGTATAAAAGCTGCCGCTTTTGCCGACTATTCACAGCTGCATGGAGATATTTACAAATCAGGTGCGGTTACCGGGAAGTTTGTGAAAAATATCACTTCGGTTGGTATGGAGATTTCAGCAGATGTCAACTTGCTGCGATTTTATGCACCGGTTGACATCGGTTTCAGAGCTTCTTATCTGCCAGAGATAAAAAATTTCTTTTTCGATTTTCTTTTTTCAATCGATTTCAACACTTTTTAAGACGAACAGGGTGATTTCAGCAGGCATATCAAGGCGCCAGGGCAAACCGACTGTGCCAATCCCGGTGTTCACATAGAGATAATTGTTATTTGACTGGTAAAGTCCGCCCCACTGGTTACGCGTCAGCCATGCTGCGCTGAACGGAATTCCGGCAAGTTTAATTCCCCACTGCATTCCGTGGGTGTGCCCGGAAAGGGTGAGCGGAATATCTTTTCGTCCTTCAACCTGATCGTGCCAGTGAGCCGGATCGTGGGTCATCAGAATGGTAAATGCTCCGGGTGCTACTCCATCTAATGCCTTTTCTAAATCGGCATATTGCGGAAATGGCGGATGCCCCCAGTTTTCAACGCCTGCTATATATATGGAGTCTGTGCCTTGTCTGAAAACAGTGCTCTGATTGCAGAGCAGATGATATCCCAATGCTTGTTGCTTTTTACGAATGGCATCAAAGTTTTCATGCTTTTTAAGCGGGGTTTCCCAGTTTGAATAATCTCCGTAGTCGTGATTTCCCAAAATGGAAAAGGTGGGCGCATTGTCTGATATTGAGCGGAGTCTCGGCTCCAATCCTTCAAATTCTTTAGAGAAGTTGTTGACAAAATCACCGGTAAAAAGTATCAAATCAGGTTTTAACACTCTGATATGCTGATCAATTCGTTCAAGAAACTTCTCAGGGTTCAACAATCCCCCAAGGTGGAAGTCGGAGAGTTGCACAACACGAAAGTTGTTGAAACCTGAAGGTAGATTGTCTAATGAAAGCTCATGTTTCTCAACTTTAATCTGACTGCTGCCGGAGAAGCTGCCCCAAAACACTGAAAGTGACATTCCTAACCCCAATACCACGCCGGCTATTAACAGTGTTGCAGATTTTTTATGCAGTCGGAAAATAATTGAAAAAAAAGCAGCGAGGGCTGCCGGCAGATTAAAAATTATTACGGCAAACAGCACTATATTGAAGTGGACGTAAAAGCGAAGTGAATTTGCGTCACGCGGGGAGTGGGGGTAGATGTAGAGATAAAAGAGTGCGAACAGCAACAGCAGGCAAAAGATGAGATAGAAGTTGATTAGTGATTTCAGTTTTCCGAAAGAGCTAAATATTTTCTTTAGACTGAATGTTGCTCCAAAAGAGAGTAGCAGGTAGAACGTCAAAAAATAAATTAGAGGCAAAAGAGGAAATGTTCGCATAAACTTTCTAATTAAACTTATCTGGCATAAAACCGAAAACTCAACAATTTATTCAAAACAGACTGCAAGTCTGTTACTTAGATACAAAAAAGCGGGTTTTAAACGCTCTGTGGGTTGAATATTTATTAACCACCGGACAAAAGTACGGAAATGGGGGATAGAAAAGGAGCTAAAACTATAAAAAGAGGCATTAAAACAAAATTCCCCCGGATTTACATGAAACAATGTAGTTCGGTTATTTTACGCAATACAAAATAATGGCTAAATTACATTTGTAACAAAAGTGTCTCATTCAAAATTCTATCTGTTTACATACTTGAACAATACTGAAAGTTTTAATTTGAAAAATATACATTCATAAACTTACAGTAAAACATTTATTTCAGTAAATTACAGGTAAGAAATATCAAATTATATACAATATATAAAGCGCATAAAATCAGTATTTTAATTTATTTTAGTTAAAGTGAAATATAGATTTTATTTAAATAATCACAGAAGAATAGAGCAGAAAGAAAGTAGGTTATATTCTACATACTGATTATCAGTATTTTATACTACGTAACTTAAAGTTAAATCAAGGTATTATAAAATTAAAATAACACACTAAAAATCAATAATATAACAAATATTTTATTAAAATAATTCATCAAACAGCACTTAATGCAGAGTTGAAAATTTATATGGATTATATCATTAAGTTTATTACATTTGTAGTTAATGAAAAACACCAAGGCAAATAATACTACAACGTATGGCTTTATTATAAATGCACAACATTGTTTATCAGTTGATTAAACAATGATTGAAAGTTAAATAGATAAACAATTGAATCACATGAAGGACAGGATACAGCAATTTATCGATTACAAGAATATCTCTCCGGGCGAACTTGCTGAGATGTTGGAAGTACAGCGTTCCAATATTTCTCACATTTTAAACGGGCGAAATAAGCCCGGTGCGTCGTTTACACAAAGGTTCCTGACGATATTCCCTGAAATCAATGCCCGATGGCTCTTTCTCGGTGAAGGCGCTATGATAATGGAGGCTCATAGGGAAGAAGCAAAGAAAAAGGAGGATATAATGGCTGAGGTCAGATCAGAACCTGTCCCTTATTATGGAAAGAGTAACAGTTCCGGTTCTGTTCCTGAAAAGGAAGCCAAAACAGTTGAAAAAGTGGTTTTGCTTTATTCCGATGGCACTTTTGCTTCATACAAAACTAAGTAACATTTGTAACTCTTAGTTTTTCTACCAATTACAAAAGTACACTAATTTTTATTTTTACTGTTTACATTTGTTTCTTACTGAGGTTTGTGCTTATTTTTTCAAAATTCAAATTATGACTATCTTTGCATGAGTAAAACAGTTAGACATGTCAAAGAAGTTCGTCTCTGATTTTTATGTAACCGAAAATATACCTTTAAATGAAACCAATTCTTTAATACGGTTGCATACTTCTGTTGCTTTACCACAGATATTTCCCGGACAGTTTGTCAATGTGGAGATTAAAACTGCCGATATATTTTTAAGGCGTCCATTCTCTGTTTTTGAAGTGGACTATGACGCAAATACCATTTCCCTGATTGTTAAAATTTTAGGAAGAGGTTCAGCGAAACTTGCAAAGATCGAAGCCGGTACTGTGCTGAGCATTGTGTATCCGCTTGGAAAGCCCTTCACCATGCCGGATAAACAGGATAGGGTTCTTGCTGTTGGCGGTGGGAGCGGGCTGGCGCCCATGCTCTTTTTGGTGAGAGAGTCGGGCATTGCGGCTGCAAACGTGGACATCATCATCGGCGCAAAAAGTGCATCCGACCATGTTGACACCAGCGATTATTCCGAATATGGAAACATCCATCTCACCACGGATGACGGTTCTGCCGGCACCAAGGGGTTTGCAACGCAACATCCCCTGTTTTCTGATTTGGGCAATTACGATAAGATTTACGCTTGTGGTCCAGACGGTATGATGAAGGCTGTTGCCAAACAGGCAAAAGTCGCCGGAGTTTTCTGTGAAGTTTCTCTCGAAAACCTTATGCCGTGCGGGTTTGGTGTCTGCCTTTGCTGCATTGAACCAACTGTAAACGGAAATTTGTGTGTCTGTACCGATGGTCCGGTTTTTAATATAAATGACTTGAAATGGCAGATTTAAGAGTAAATATAGGCGATTTGCATCTGAAAAATCCGGTGATGCTCGCTTCGGGAACCTGTGGTTTTGCCGAAGAAATAAATGATTTTTACGATGTTTCACAGGTGGGAGGTGTTTTTCTCAAGGGAATTACGCTGCACAACAGGGATGGCAATTTGTATCCGCGCATGGCTGAAACACCTTCCGGAATGCTAAATGCAGTCGGATTGCAAAACAGAGGGATTGACTATTTTATTGAAAACATCTATCCGCGGATTAAGGATTATAACACACCGCTGATTATTAATGTAAACGGCTCCACGGTTGAAGAGTATATCGAGGTGACGGAGAAGGTGAATGAACTGGAGAAAATTCCGGCTATTGAACTCAACATTTCCTGTCCGAACGTGAAGGAGGGCGGAATGGCTTTCGGTATTACCTGTCCGGGCGCCGAGATGGTAACCCGCGAGGTGAGAAAGGTTTACGACAAGACCATGATTGTAAAACTATCTCCCAACGTAACCGACATTGCAGAAATTGCAAGGGCAGTAGAAGGGCAGGGCGCCGATTCCATTTCCTTAGTGAACACATTTGTCGGGATGGCAATTGATGCCGAAACGCGAAAACCGATGCTCTCCACAATCACGGGAGGCTTGTCAGGACCGGCAATTAAGCCTATTGCCCTGCGCATGGTGTGGCAGGTAGCAGAGACTGTGAAAGTTCCGGTAATCGGCATGGGAGGAATAATGAACACTGCCGATGCCATTGAGTTTATGCTTGCCGGCGCTGCTGCCGTGCAGGTTGGAACAGCGCTTTTCAAAGATCCGTTTATTCCTTTGCAAATTATAGAAGGTTTAAACGAATATTTAGAGCGACATAATATAGATCGTGTTCAGGATTTAATCGGACGCATAGAAACCGAATGATTTTTTTAAGAATTTTTATAAAAAATATTTATCCGATTTTACTAATTTGCCTGTTTTTAAGGACAATTTGAAACTATTTTAAGCGAGAAATAACTGAGAGAGAAAAAATAAATTGTAATGTGAACATTTCAATTTTGTATGTGTTTAATAAAGTGCAGATAGCAGAATTGAATAAAAATCAGTAAGAGAGTATGTCAAAATTTGAAATTTTAATGCCAAAATTAGGTGAAAGCATCCAGGAAGGCACAATCACCAAATGGTTTGTAAAAGAAGGGGATACCATCGAAGAAGATGATATGCTTTTTGAAGTGGCAACCGATAAAGTGGACTCAGAAATTCCATCGCCGGTGGAAGGTGTAATCTCAAAGATTCTTTATCCGGAACAATCCGTGCTTCCCGTTGGGGAGGTAGTGGCTATTGTTGATATGGGTGGAGAAGAGGACGATGCAGAAACTGCTGAAGTTTCTGAAACGGCAGCTTCTGCCGAAAAAGTGAGCAAAGAAACAGCTGAACCGGCTGCTAAAGCAATAACTCCGGAAGTGAAAGAAGAGCCTTCCAGAGTATTGTCGAACCGGTTTTATTCACCGCTGGTGAGAACAATCGCCAAAGAGGAGGGTATCACAAATGAAGAGCTGGAATCTATTGAAGGCTCTGGAGCCAACGGGCGCGTTCAGAAAAAAGATCTGCTCAACTACATTGAAAACAGAAAGAAACCGGCAGTCAAACCGGCTCAGGTTGCTGCTCCAGCACCCGAAAGAAAGGTTGCCCCACCAGTACTGACCGAAGCAGGCGACGAGGTGATTGAGATGGATCGCATTCGCAAGATTATTGCCGACCACATGGTAATGTCCGTTCAGGTTTCGCCGCACGTTACATCCGTTGTTGAAGCCGATGTTACCAATCTGGTTTTCTGGAGGGAGAAGAACAAGGATGCGTTTCTGAAAAAATATGGTGAGAAAATCACCTACATGCCGTTCTTTATTGAAGCAACGGCTGCCGCACTTGCTGAGTTCCCTATGGTGAATTCATCGGTTGATGGCGATAAAATTATTCTCAGAAAAAATATAAATATTGGAATTGCCGTTGCCAAACCCGACGGAAATTTAATTGTTCCGGTAATTAAAAATGCAGAACAGCGCAATGTTGTCGGTCTCTCCAAAGAGCTGAACCGACTTGCCGGTGCAGCACGGGAAAACAAGCTCTCTCCCGATGAAATTCAGGGCGGTACATTTACTATCACCAACTTCGGAAGTTTCAGAAACATCATTGGCACGCCAATTATTAACCAGCCGCAGGTTGGAATTCTGGCAACCGGAAGCATTGAAAAGAAACCGGCAGTGGTGGAAACGCCAACAGGAGATGTGATTGCCATTCGACACAAAATGTATCTCTCGCTCTCTTATGATCACCGCATTGTGGATGGCGCCTTAGGCGGCGCTTTCCTGAGAAGAATTGCCGATAATCTGGAAAAATTTGATATAAATAACACAATTTGAGTAACTTAAAATGGAAAAATTAAAAGTACCCAAAATTCATACAATTAAGAAAACGGATAAGGAAACGCTCGAAAAGTGGTTCAGACTGATGTCGATTGGGCGCGCGATTGACGACAAAGCGCCCAACTATCTGAAACAGGCTATCGGCTGGTCGTATCATGCCCCCTATGCCGGTCATGATGGAATTCAGCTTGCTGTGGGGCAGGTGTTTGAGAAAGAAAATGACCACCTGTTTATGTATTACCGCGATATGCTGGTGGCACTTGCAGCAGGAATTACAGCCGAGGAGATTATTCTTAACGGAATCTCCAAAGCCAACGATCCTTCCAGTGGCGGACGACACATGTCTAACCATTTTGCCAAGCATGAGTGGAATATCCATAGCGTCTCTTCGCTCACGGGAAATCATACCCAGCAGGCGGTGGGAGTTGCCCGCGCCATTAAATATTATGGTACAAAAGCAGTGGCAATCAGCAGTCAGGGTGAATCGTCGGTTAGCGCAGGTTATGTTTACGAAGCATTTAACGGCGCCGACAAGGAAGAATTGCCGGTGGTTTTTGTTATTCAGGATAACGGCTACGGAATTTCCGTACCCAAAAAAGACCAGACAGCCCAGCGCAAAGTGGCAAATAACTTTTCCGGATTTAAAAATCTGCGTATCATTCATTGTAACGGAAAGGATGTGTTTGACTCGATGAATGCAATGATTGAAGCCAGAAGGTATGCCCTTGAAGAGAGCAAACCGGTTCTTTTACAGGCGAACTGCGTGCGCATTCATTCCCACTCCAATTCTGATGATCACATGCTCTACCGAAACGAAGGCGAGCGTAATTATGTGGTTGAATATGACCCGTTAGCAAAGTACAGAAGGATGCTTCTCCGCTATGAGAGGTTCACCGAAGAGGAGTTGCAAAATATTGAAAAAGAGGTGAGTGAAGTGATAAAAAGTGCCCATAGGGTAGCTCTGAAGGCTCCGAATCCGGATCCCGCTTCCATATACGATTTCGTGTTTCCCGATGCTTATGTTTCCGAAAAATATCCGGAAGGAGTTCATTCGGAGGAGGGAGAGAAGAAGAGACTGATTACGGCGCTGAACGAAACATTGGCAGCCGAATTCCGCCACAATCCCGACACATTTATCTGGGGGCAGGATATAGCCTACAAGGATAAAGGAGGAATTTTCAATGTTACGCGGGGGCTTCAGAAGGAGTTTGGACCGAAGAGGGTTTTTAATGCACCCATTGCCGAAGATTTTATTGTGGGAACTGCCAACGGAATGTCGAGGTTTGATGAGAAAATCAGAATTGTAGTCGAAGGAGCCGAGTTTGCCGACTATTTCTGGCCTGCCATGGAGCAGTATGTTGAAACCAGCCATGACTACTGGCGATCGAATGGAAAATTCACACCAAATGTGACCATTCGTCTCGCTTCGGGAGGTTATATCGGAGGCGGCATGTACCATTCGCAAAATATTGAGGGGTCTTTGGTTTCCATACCCGGCATTCGGATTGTCTATCCTTCTTTTGCAGACGATGCTGCCGGATTGCTCCGCACTTCGATCCGCTCAAAGGGACCTACCATTTTCATGGAGCCTAAGGCGTTGTATCAAAGTCCAAAGGCAGCTACCGTTGTTCCCGACGATTTTGAAGTGCCTTTCGGAAAAGCAAGAATCAGAAAAGAGGGTTCCGAGCTCACCATTCTGACCTACGGCAATACTTCACACATGAGTATTGAAGCTGCCCAAAAGCTTGAGGAGGAGGGATACAGCGTGGAAGTGATTGATCTACGCTCGCTTGTGCCCTTAGATGAGGAAACCATTTTGAAATCGGTGGAGAAGACCGGAAAAGTGTTGATTGCCCATGAAGATAAAGTGTTTGGTGGTTTTGGCGGCGAGCTGAGCGCACTGATTACCGAAAAGGCATTTGAACTTCTGGATGCTCCGGTGAGAAGAGTCGGCTCAACTTATACGCCGGTGGGGTTCAGTCCTATTCTTGAAAAGGCAATCCTGCCCAATACGGTAAAAATTTATGACGCAGCAAAGGAGTTGCTTCAGTACTAAAAATTTTAAATAAGGAGATGAGTAAAAAAATAGCGATAGTTTACAGCTTTCATACGCACAAATCGAAAAGAATAGCTGAGAAAGTTATTGAAGGATGGGGTGAGCCGAAACTTGAACCGGTTAATGCCGAGGAGCTTACCAAAGAGATGATAGAGAAGTACGATTATTTCATTATGAGTGCTCCCACCTGGTTTGATGGTGAACTTCCCAACTATTGGGATGAGTTTGTTCCAGACCTTGAGGAGATGGACCTGAAGAATAAAAAGTTTGCCATTTTTGGATTAGGTGATCAGAAAGGTTACTCAGAAAATTTTGTGGATGCCATTGGTATTTTGGCTGAAATTCTTGAGGGGTGTGGCGGAACAATAATTGGACACACACCGGTTGAAGGATACACTTTTGAAGCATCCAGAGCGCAGCGGGGCGATAATTTCATCGGACTGCCCCTGGATCAGGAGAACCAGGCACGAATGACAAACAACAGGTTGAAAGCGTGGATTGAACAGCTGAAAAAGGAGTTTTAGCTGTAAATTATAAATCTCATATATTGGCTTTAAAAAGCCCAAAAGCAGGTAGATCGTTTCAAAACGGTCTGCCTGCTTTATTTATGGATTTCTACAGAAAATAGCTCAATTTTTAAACAGAGCTACTTTAAGTTATAAATTTGTATTACCCCGACTGTGTTACAATTGTTATCAACAACAACCAGAGATGTAATTTTCAGCTGTTTTAAGCGTTCTTCAGTTTCATGTAGTGAAGTACCCAAAACGACAGTTTTGGGATTTTTTGTCATAAAATCAGCAGCTTTAAAATCCCATGCATCCTTGCCATGAGCTTCCAGCAGGCGCCGAAGATCGCCGTCTGTAATAATTCCGATTGTATGGTTGTTTTGATTGATAAGAGCCAGCCCAAGCCTGCCTTCACTCATTGTGTTGATAATTTCATTCAATGATGTTTTTCCACTGATAACAGGCAAATCCCGGGCTCTCATTTTGTGTTCTACTTTTGTTAACAATTTTCGTCCTAAAGCGCCACCGGGATGAAAACGAGCATAATTTTCTTCAATGAAATATTTGATGTCATAAAGGTAAACAGTTTTTGGTTATTCAAAAAATTCAAAAATGAAATGTTGTGTTCATTATAAAAATGTATTTAGCAGTAAAATTTAAGCATTTATAATGTTTACAAATGTTTTATGTAATTATTCTGCATTTATAATTTTACAACATATTAAGCTTAATCCTTGCACGAATATTGTTAGTTAGTCCCTGATTATCATTTGATAAGCAACAGACTGACAAGTAGTAGTTTAAGTGTGTTTACATTTCTAATGTGTTGTTTTCTTTTGTGAAACAAGATAATCTATATTTCACAAATGTGTTATGGGGGATTTTGTTTTAAAGTTTCTGAATAATATCCTAATTCTCAGGATATTATCATTCTTTGTCTGAGAGACTTTTAAATGTTTAATAATATCTGTTTTATACGGACGAAAAATGCTTTATTCTTTATGTCAAGGCATACAAGACAGATATACCTCCTTTAAATCGAGTTGATTATTGTTAAACAGAATCTGCCGGCGGTATTATTTCATTACAATCAGTAATCAATTTGGCAAATGTTTCGTATTGAAATACGTTTTATTCATTAATTTTGCATTTTTTAAAATGATTAGAAAATTTAAGGGTTTGGGAAATTAAGAGCATCATTGCAAATTGTGCATCTGTTGTTTTTCAGATTTCAAAAAGTACCCGCTATTAATGAATAAAGATGGATAAAAATTCAATTATTGGTATCGTTTTAATCTTTGCCATTCTTGTTGTATTTTCAATTGTCAATCAACCATCACAGGAGCAGATCGAAGCAGCCAGACAAAGACGCGATTCCATAGCACAAGTTGAGGCGGAACAGGCGCGAATGGTTGAGCTTCAGCAGCAACAGGCACAGGAATCTGAGCTTCCCGAACTGGCAGATATACCCGATTCTCTGATAAAAAGTAGCACCCTTCAGGAGAAAATAGATCAATTCGGAATTTTTGGACCTGCCGCAATTGGGGAGCAGGAGTTTTATACGCTCGAAAATAACCTTATCAGGATAAAATTTTCTAATAAAGGAGGCAGAATTTATTCGGTGGAGCTGAAAAACTATCGCACCCACGATTCGCTTCCACTCATGCTGTTTGACGGCGATGAAACCCTTTTCGGACTAAACTTTTTTGCGCAAAACCGTAGTATTCAGACCGATCAGCTCTATTTTACGCCTTCCGTCAGTCAACATTCGATTGTTGTTAACGGACCGGAGGTGAAGACCGGAAACGAAGGACGAACCCGGTTTAATGAAGAGCACCCCGGTGGCAAAGAGTCTGTCAGTTTCAAGATAGAAGTGGCACCCGGAAAATTTCTCGAATATGCCTATACGCTTGAATACAACTCATATCTGATTGATTTTGACATAAATATCCAGGGAATGGAGCAGTATGTCGCTTCCAACCAGACCTACCTCAATTTTACGTGGGCGTTTGATGTTCCCCGTCAGGAGAAACAGTCGAAATTTGGAGAGGATCGTTATACCAATATTATATATAAATTTTTTGAGGATGATGTGAGTAATCTCTCGCAGAGCAAATCGGATGAGAAAAATCTGAGCACCAAAATTAAGTGGATTGGCTTTAAACAGCTGTTTTTCAACTCAACCATCATTGCAAAGGAGTCGTTTCCAAATGCGTTTATCCGTTCGCAGCGCTATAGTGACAATCCAAAATACCTGGCAAACTACCATGCCGACATTGCCATTCCTTATAAAGGAACCAGTGTGGAAAACTTCAACATGGAGATATTTTTCGGTCCGAACCATTATCAAACGCTGAAGCAATACGGTTTTGATATGGAGCGGCTTGTCTATTTGGGCTATGCTCTTGTGAGACCGGTCAACCGCTATATTATAATTCCAACGTTCAATTTCCTGAGAAAATACATTGATAATTTCGGAATTATCATTCTGCTGCTCACAATTTTCATTAAAACGATTCTGTTTCCCTTCACCTATAAATCTTACGTTTCGCAAGCCAAAATGCGCAGTCTGAAACCGGAGATGGATGAAATCAACAAGAAATTCGGTAACGACAAGCCAATGGAAAAACAGCAGGCAACCATGGCGCTCTACAAAAAAGCGGGGGTCAATCCCATGGGCGGATGTCTGCCCATGCTGCTACAATTTCCGATTTTGGTTGCCATGTTCTTCTTTTTTCCGACCTCTATCGAGCTACGGCAGGAGAGTTTCCTGTGGGCGCACGACCTTTCCACTTACGATTCGATTTTGGATTTGCCTTTCAATATTCCGCTCTATGGCGATCATGTGAGCCTGTTTTGTCTGCTGATGACAATCACAACCATCATTTCAACGCGGTTGAACCAGCAGGCAACCACATCACAGGGAATGCCCGGAATGAAAACCATGATGTATATGATGCCGGTGATGTTTTTGTTTATTCTGAACAATTACTCATCCGGACTGAGCTACTATTACTTTTTGGCAAACGTCATCACCATTGGTCAGACATACCTGATCCGCTCATTTATTGATGATGACAAGATCAGGGCACAGTTGCAGATCAACAAGAAAAAACCGGTGAAAAAATCCAATTTCCAAAAGAGACTCGAGGATATGGCAAAGCAGCGCGGCGTGCAGCTTCCCAAAAAATAACATTTTGCTTCTGCAAAACTGACAGAAATTTTAACCCATATTAAACTTTTGACATCCCCGATCGTCAAAAGGTTATTAATTTTTAAAAAATTTGAAAATGAAAAAGTTTGGTTTTGTTTTGATAACATTTTTACTGGTATCCGTGGCGTCCATGGCACAGCCGGGCGGACCACGCAGCCAGATGGATCCTGAGACTATGGCAAAACGCCAGGCAGAACGTATTAAAGAGGTTGCCGGGTTAGATGCCAAGCAGGAGAAAGCGGTTTATGATCTGAGCCTTGAAACCTCAAAGAAAATGAGCGCCGAACGCGAGAAAATGAGAGGAAACAACGAAGGCATGCGCACGAAATTTCAGGAAATCCGTGCAGAACAGGATAAGAAAATGAAAGAAATTCTGACTGCCGAGCAGTGGAAAAAATATGAAAAGCATCTTGAAGAAAATCGCTTCCAGCGGGGAGGTCAGCGTGACGGACAGAGAGGCGGCGGACGCCCAGGAGGCAGATAACCAACAGGTAAAGAATGATTTAGTTAGGTTTTTTTAGTTAAGTTTAGATTGAGGGATTGCAGAGGCAATCCCTTTTTTTTTGCGCTATACTGATGCGAAATTTTGTTTCAAATCAACCATCTTTATAGCCGTAACTGCTGCTTCGTCTCCTTTATTGCCATGTTTTCCCCCGGCGCGGTCTTTAGCCTGCTGCTGGTCATTTGTGGTCAGTACGCCAAAAATAAAGGGCTTGTTATATTTTAGGTTCAGCTGAACAGTGCCCTGTGTTACCGCATCGCAGATATAATCGAAATGTCTGGTTTCTCCCTGAATGACGCAGCCGATTAAAATAACCGCATCCACATTTTCCATTTCTGCAAAAAATTGTCCGCCAAGGGGCAGTTCAAAACTGCCGGGCACATATTTCACAGCTATATTTTCGTCTGTAGCGCCGTGTCTTTTCAGTGTGTTAACAGCGCCTTCCGCCAAAGCAAAGGTAATTTCCGGATTCCATTCTGCCACCACTAATCCAAAGCGCATACCTGCCGCTGATGGAACCTTTTCGGGATCGTAAGATGATAAATTTTGTGTTGCCATTTTTAGAAATAAAAAACCCCTCATAAGAGGGGTGAATATAATTAATAAACTATTCAGCTTTTTTTGGTTTCAATACGTCCGATATAGCGGTCGGCGTTTTGCCCTTCATTGGATGTAGGATATTTCTCCTTAATCTGCTTGTATAAAACCAGCGCTTCATCCAGTTCATCCATCGACTCTAACAGATTTGCAGCCTTCATCATATATATCGGCGTGGTGAAATCATTTTCGTTCATCCCGAATGCCTTACGGTAGTGCCTCAGTGCGCCTTTGGTATCTCCCAGCTCAAGTTTTGCATCGCCTTTGGCACCTTCGCTGATGGGAGCAAGCAGCATATCTTTGGTCTTGAATCCGTTCAGATATTCGAGTGCATCTTCATACTGTCCGAGATGCAGATAGGAAATTCCGGTGTAATATCTGGCAAGTTTACCTGCTTTGGTCAGTCCGTAATCGTCGATGATATCCAGAAAACCGAGATAATTTCCGTCACCGTTGATTGCCAGATTAAACGAGTCCTTTTCAAAATAATTTTCAGCCATGAACATTTGAGAATTGGCTTCTTTCTCGCGCGGATGCAGATAGAATCTTGTGAATCCTAAGTAAGCAACAACTAACAAAATAATTGCACCCACAACATAAGTGATGGGCTTCTGGTGTTCTTCAATAAACTGCTCCGTTTTGGTCAGCGCGCTCTCAAGTTCCTGCAAATTATCGGTTTGACGGGCTTTCTTCTTTGCCATAATTTCCTTTTTTCAAAATGTGCCGCAAAAATAACTTTTTTTTATGTATTGTGCAGCAATTGATATTTAAAATTCAGGGTTTAATCAACAGTTGGTTGTTATTAACCTGAATTTTACCAAGACGCTCCATTCAACGCCGTTTTTTAACTAACTTTGTGTAAATGTAAAGAATTGAACCGGGATGTATATTGAAGAAATTTCCATTGTTAATTATAAAAATCTGAAAGATGTTGCACTCACTTTTTCGCCGCGCCTGAACTGCCTGATTGGCAACAACGGCGCCGGAAAAACCAATCTTATGGATGCGGTCTATTACCTCTCATTCTGCAAAAGTTTTTTTAATGCAACCGATCAGATCAACATCAACCACGATGAGAATTTTTTCATGCTCAACGGCTCTTACCAACGGCTTGGTTCTCACGAGATTGTATCCTGCGGATTACAGGCAGGACAAAAAAAGCAGTTTAAGCGAAATGCAAAAGTGTATAAACGGCTGATGGAGCATATCGGTTTGCTGCCGTTAGTGATGGTTTCGCCTTCGGATACCAATCTGATTTTGGGGGGAAGCGATGAGCGGAGAAAGTTTATGGACGGCATTATTTCCCAATACAACCAAAATTATTTAGATGATCTGCTGAAATACAACCGTGCGGTTTTGCAACGCAACAACCTGCTGAAACAGTTTGCCGCCGAACGCTATTTTGATGCCGAACTGCTGTCGATATGGGATTCGCACCTTATTGAGCATGGTTCAAGAATACATGCTGAACGTCAGAAGTTTATCGAAAAACTGATTCCTGTTTTTCAGCAATACTATTCATTCATCTCCATGGAAAATGAAACGGTAGGACTGGAACACTCTTCGGATTTATACAACGACAGCTTTGAAAATATTCTGAAAAATTCGCTCGCAAGCGACCGTATTGCCCAGCACTCAACGGCAGGTATTCATAAAGATGACCTGGTTTTCAACTTAGGTTCGTGGCCTATTAAAAGATTGGGTTCGCAGGGGCAGAACAAAACCTACCTTGTTGCTCTGAAATTGGCTCAGTATAAATTTATCCGCGAAATTTCGGGGATGAAACCCATTCTGCTGCTTGACGATATTTTTGACAAACTCGACCGCAACCGTGTGGAGCAGATTGTGAAGCTGATTTCCACGGATGATTTCGGGCAGATTTTCATAACTGATACCAACCGCAGTCATTTGGAAACCATTATTGAGAAGATGGATACGGAGTACCATATTTTTAATGTTAGTCAGGGAAAAATTGAACCGGTAAAATGAAAAGAAGCAATACACAATCATTGAGTGAGGTGCTGCGCGAATATGTGCGCGTGATGAGAATGGACCGTAAGCTGAAAGAGGTGGATGTTGTCGGCTCATGGGAGACCATTCTCGGCAAAACAGTTGCCAGATACACCCGCAATATTTTTCTTTCAAAACAGATTCTCTATGTGGAAATTGACTCGCCCGTTGTTAAAAACGAACTGCTGATGATGCGCGAGGAAATTCGTTGCCGGCTGAATGAGCTGGCAGGTGAAGAGATGGTAAAAAAAATCGTCTTCAAATAAATGCGAAAAAAAGTCCCGATGCGCAGTACCGGGACTTTTGATAAGTATGTATAAACAAAAAAATTATTCGTCTTCCTGCTCAGCTTCGTATGCTTTGAGAAGCTCATCCTGCACTTCAGCCGGAACTTTTTCATAGCTGTCGAATGAGGTGCTGAACACACCGCGCCCGCCCGTGATGGAGCTGAGCGAAGTGGCATACCTGAACATCTCCTTCTGAGGCACTTTGGCGCTGATTTTCTCCATTCCTTTTTCAGAACCCATACCCATAATCATGGCGCGCCGCCCCTGCAGATCACTCATCACATCGCCCATCCGATCAGCAGGAACCAAAACCTCAATGTTGTAAATCGGTTCTAAAATTTTGGCTCCCGCATTTTTGAACGCCATGCTGAAAGCGTTACGTCCGGCAAGTTTGAATGAAATTTCGTTGGAATCCACCGGGTGCATTTTTCCGTCGTAAATATAAACCACAATGTCGCGTGCATAGGAGCCGGTGAGCGGACCTTCCTCTATTTTCTCCATAATCCCTTTAAGGATAGCCGGCAAAAAGCGCGCATCAATGGAGCCGCCCACAATGCTGTTGACAAAAATCAGTTTTCCGCCCCACGGAAGTGCGTGCTCCTGCACATCGCGAATGGCTATTTTTTGCTCTTTTTCGCCAAACTTAAACGAAGTTTTAGGCTCAGCGCCTTCGTGATAAGGCTCAATAATCATGTGCACTTCGCCAAACTGTCCGGCACCGCCCGATTGCTTTTTATGTCGGTAGTCAGCCTGGGCTGCCTTGGTGATGGTTTCGCGATAAGGTATTTTTGGCTGAATGTAATTGACATCAATTTTGTAAATATTGTCGAAATACCATTTCAGCACGTTCAGGTGATATTCTCCCTGACCGTGAACCAACAACTGTTTCAGCTCTTTTGAATACTGAATGATGTATGTGGGATCTTCATATTTTATTTTATTCAGTATTTCGCCAACTTTTTCATCATCCGACTCGCTGACCGCCTTGATGGCTATGGTATGCTTTGGCGCCGGAAACTTAATCGGTTCATACTGGGTGTCAGCCTCTTTTGTGGTGAGAGTCTGGTTGAATTTGGTATCTTTAAGCTTTACGGTGCAGCCAATGTCGCCGGCAACTAACTCATCAACCTTTTCGCGGTTTTTGCCTGCAGAAACAAACACCTGTGAAATTCTCTCCCGGTTTCCTGTTTTGGTATTGACAAGATCAAGTCCTTCCTTAACTTTCCCGGACATGACCTTAAAGAATGTGATTTCGCCCACGTGGGATTCCACGGCAGTTTTGAAAACAAAAAGACTGGGCTCGGCAGCCGCTTCCATTTTAAGCTCTTTCCCGCCAGCAACAGGACGCATCGGAAGTTCGGCAGGAGTTGGGGCAGTGTTCACAATAAATTCCATCAGCTTTTCGGTTCCTATATCTTTTCTGGCACAGGTGCAAAGCACCGGGAAAAAATCGCGCTGCAAAATTCCCGATTTGATACCTTTCAGCATCTCTTCTTCCGTAAGCGAACCGTTCTCAAAGTAGAGTTCCATCAACGACTCTTCATTTTCGGCAGCCATTTCAATAAGCTCATTGTTAAGCTCTTCCGCTTTATCTTTTTCAGAATCGGGAATCTCTAAAATTTCCGGCTTGCCGCCTGCTTCGCCATATTTGTACATTTTCATTTTCATCACATCAATGATGGATGAAAAACCGGGACCGGCATCAACCGGATACTGAATTGGAGTAACCTTGCTTCCGAATACGTTTCTGCACTGCTCTAACGCCGAATCAAAATTGGAATTATCGTGATCAAGCTGATTGAAAACAAACATCATGGGAGTGTTTGCATCTTCGGCATGACGCCCTGCAGCAACAGTTCCCGATTCAACGCCGCCCGTTGTGTTAACCACCATCACCGCCATGTCGGTAACGTTGAGTGATGACACCACGCCACCGCATAAATCATCCATCCCGGGTGTGTCAAGCATATTGATTTTTGCGCCGTTATGCTCGGTATATAAAACGGAAGATGATACGGAGTTGCCATATTCATGTTCTATCGGTGTGTGGTCTGAAACCGTGGTTTTTGCAGTGACCTCACCTCTGCGGTTAATTACTCCACCCTCAAACATCATGGCTTCTGCAAGGGTGGTTTTTCCACTGCCGGCATTTCCAATCAATGCAATGTTACGAATTTGTCCTGTGTTGTAAATTTTCATTTTTTATTGTTATTTATTGTTTCAATTTTGGTTTTTTTATATAATCCTTTCCTGAAAAAAGTTACCAAAATTAGTAATAATTTATAAACCATCAAGTTTATTCTTACTTTTGGCGTCTCTATAAGATTATCGTGCTGAAATATATCATACTATTTATTCTAATTGTTTCAAATATTTTTCCTGCATTTTCGCAGAAAAGCCACGTGCTAAGCGGCTCCGTGCGCGACAGCCAGACAGGCGAAGATTTAACGGGAGCAACAATTTTAGCCATCGGCGCAACCAATTCCGGCACAATAACCAACAGCTACGGCTTCTTTTCGATAACGCTGAATGAAGGCAGCTATACTATTGTCATTCAGTATATTGGATATGAGTCGGACACACTTGATTTTGTGATGAAAAAAAGTGAAAAAATTGAAGTTTTGTTATCACCGAAAACTTATGAGCTGGATAACATTTTGATAACCGGAAGCCGTGCCGACAAAAACATCAACTCTCTGCAAATGGGAAGCACGGAGATGACACCGATGCAGATAAAAACCATTCCGGTGATTTTTGGCGAACCCGATATTCTGAAAACCATTCAGCTCACTCCGGGCGTGAAATCGGCAGGCGAGGGAAATTCGGGGTTTCATGTGCGCGGGGGCGGAGTAGATCAAAACCTGATTTTATTGGATGAAGCGCCGGTTTACAACGCCACGCATCTGATGGGTTTCTTTTCGGTCTTTAACTCCGAAGCGCTCAAAAATGCCAGTTTGTATAAGGGTTCCATTCCTGCAAAATATGGAGGGCGCGCTTCTTCTGTGCTCGATATTCAAATGAAGGAAGGGAACATGAAAGATTTCACCGCCGGCGGAAATATCGGGTTGATCTCTTCAAATTTTGTTGCCGAAGGTCCTGTGATAAAGGACAAAAGTTCGTTTATGCTCAGCGGACGCAGAACTTATGCTGATCTTTTTCTGAAATTGTCGAAGGATGAAGATATTCGGAATACCCATCTCTATTTTTATGACCTGAATCTGAAAGCCAACTATAAAATTGACGACAAAAACCGGATTTATCTTTCGGGATACATGGGAAGGGATAATTTAGGCTACAAAAACGAATTCGGATTTGACTGGGGAAGTACCACCGGAACGCTGCGATGGAATCATATTTTCAGCGACCGGCTTTTTTCCAACACTTCGCTGATAATCAGTGACTATTCCTACAATATCTCCCTTTTTCAAAGTCTTGATTTAGTTATTCGGTCAAAAATCACGGATATAAATATCAAGCAGGATTTTTCATACTACAGAAATTCCAGCAATACGCTCAAATTTGGCTTGAATGCTATCAGTCACAATATTCTGCCCGGAGAGGTTCAGGTAAATACCGAAACCGAATTTTTCATGCCGGATACCGTTCCGAAGCGAAAAGCGATAGAGTGGGCTGCTTATCTTTCAAACAGCAGGCGAATAGGCAGTAGTTTATCTGCAAACTATGGTCTTCGTGTAACATTTTTCAGTAATGTAGGGAAGGGTGAGTTTTATGAATTTAATGAAGACGGTGAGATTACACGCACTTACCGTCCGGGAAATTTTGAGTTTTTTAAAACACAGGGAGGCATTGAACCGCGCATTGCGCTAAACTACACATTTAACAGGCAGAATGCACTGAAGGCATCCTACAACCGGATGTTTCAGTTTTTACACCTGCTTTCCAATTCCACCACATCAACACCGGTAGATATCTGGTTGCCAAGTAGTAACAACGTGAAACCGCAAATTGCCGATCAGTTTTCAATGGGTTATTTCAGGAACTTCAAAGAGAACGCTTTTGAATCTTCCGTGGAAGTTTACTATAAGAATTTTAAAAATCAGATTGAATATAAAAACGGAGCAGACCTGTTTTTTAATTCCACAGTTGAAACCGAGTTAGTTTTTGGCAGGGGATGGGCTTATGGCGCCGAGTTTTCCCTGATGAAAAACGAGGGACGGCTGAACGGCTGGCTCAACTATACCTGGTCTAAAACCATGCGCCAATTTGATGAAATTAACAGCGGAAATCCTTTTCCTGCGCGACACGATTGCACGCATGATGTTTCAATCGTGGGCATGTATGACATCACAAACAAGCTGAAAATATCGGCTACATGGGTTTTTTATACCGGAAATGCGGTAACTTTCCCAAGTGGCAAATATGAAATTGATGATAAGGTAATCGGCTATTACACAGAAAGGAACGGGTACAGAATGCCCAATTATCACCGGCTCGACCTCGGACTGACCTGGTTGGTAAAAAAAACGGTAAAATATGAGTCGGGATGGAATTTTTCGCTCTACAATGCCTATGCGCGCGAGAATGCCTATTTTATCGATTTCAGACCAAAAGAGGAGAAGCCGCTGGAAACCGAAGCGGTGCAGGTCTCTCTGTTCAGGGCTATCCCTTCGGTGAGCTACAGGTTTAAGTTTTAAGCAATTGAATGATGAACGGTTTTCAAAAATATAGCAGCTTGCAATTTTTAAAGAGAAATTTCAATTTGTTGATGTTTTTTGCACTTCTACTTGCCGGCAGCGGCTGCGAAAAAGTGATTGAAGTGGAGCTGAATGAGGCAAATCCGCAAATTGTTATTGAGGGAAATCTCTCCTACAACAACTCCCGGTTGGATGTGAAAATTTCACGAACTGCCAGCTATTTTGCTGCCGGTCAGCCCGTTGGTGTTGACAATGTGGAAGTTACCCTGAAAGACAGCCGAAACAGAACACAACGCGCCTTGCCGCAGGGAGAGGGAAAATATGTGCTGAGAAATCTGAGGCTTGAAAGAGAAACTGTATATCAGCTCACTGTGAATGACGGAGTTAAGGAGTATCAGGCGGCTTCCACGCTGCACCGTCCGGTGAGAATCGACTCGTTAACCTATCAATATCAGCCGGCAACTCACTTTTTTGACAGCGGTTATCGGCTCATGTTCTACTTTACCGATCCTGCCGGTTATGATAATTACTACCGTTTGAAAATTTTTCAAAATGGACAGGAGCTGAATAATTTTTCTGAACTGTTCCTTTTTGACGATTTTCAGCTTGACGGAAAAAGCATTCAGGTGAAGCTGAGAGCTTTAAAACTGAACGTTGGCGACACAATTAAGATGCAGATGTTTTCCATCGATAAAAGCGCCTGGACCTACCTGAAAACTTTTCGCGAATTAGGGGCGCTTCATCCCGGCTCGCCAACTCCGGCAAATCCCATCTCCAACTTTTCAAATGGCGCTTTAGGCTATTTTTCAGCCTGGTCAATGACTGAAGATCAGGTGATTATTAGAGAGTAGGG
Source organism: uncultured Mariniphaga sp. (assembly GCA_964398855.1). GTDB lineage: Bacteria > Bacteroidota > Bacteroidia > Bacteroidales > Prolixibacteraceae > Mariniphaga. The sequence continues at coordinate 24,833 of CAYNOQ010000038.1, forward strand.
GAGCGCTGCTTTTTCAGTTCGTCTTCTATCACAATCTCCGTATTTTCAGGTGAATTTTCGAGTGTCGTATAGCGCCAGATAACTTGTGCAATTTCTGCCGGTTTAGCCCATTTGTCAAAATCTGCGTTGGGCATCGACTGCCGGTTCTGAGGCGTATCAATAGTTCCGGGAACAACCACATGTGCCTGAACGCCTGTCTCTTCCATTTCGGCATTAATTAAATTTGCCAATTGAAATAAAAGCGATTTGGATAGAAAATAGGCAACTGATTTTTTGCTCTTCCGGGCATCCAATCCCACGCCGGAGCCGATAAAAAAGATTTTCCCTTTTCTGTTTTCCTGCATGTGCCGGAGTAGCGGTCTGGCAATATTGTAGGCGGTTTCAAAGTTGAGTTTGTAAAATTTCTCTATGTCGGAAATGGAGGTGGTGGCAATTGTGCCCGAGCCAAAACCGCCTGCCGTCAAAACGGCGGTTTCAATTTTTCCGGTTTGGGCAATTGCCGTTGCAACAGTCCGGGCGGTTTCATCTTCATTCAGCAGGTCTGCTTCCAAAATCAGATACCCGTCACGCTCCGTTTTCTGCTCCTGCGGTTTCCTGCGTACCAACCCGACAACCTGATAGTTCAGCCCGAGAAACTCCCGAACCACTCCCTCGCCCAGATTTCCATTGGC
>CAYNOQ010000039.1:0-22862 GCA_964398855.1 uncultured Mariniphaga sp.
TTTATGCCTTACCCAACAGGGCAAAATCTGTTGTTTCTTGTTTTTCGTTCATTGTCCTAAGACCATAAAAAAACAGTTTTTGCTCTTGCGGAGCTTTTTTGCTTTTGCAAAGCACGGCACGGTTTACAAAACCGCACCAGCGTGAGGAAATTGTCGGCATTGAGCCTGAAGGAAATCTTAATGGAATCAGTTTTCTGTCAACTCTGTTAGATAAGAAAAATCAGCAGGAGCATGAATTTTATACTGGGAATTTCCGGCTCAGGGAGGGCAACAGGCTACCCGGATCGGGAAATGGAAAGGAATACGCTCTAATATTTTCAAAGGAAACCTGAATGTTCAACTTTATAATCTGGAAGAGGACATTCGGGAGCAAAATGATGTTGCCGGTCAATATCCGGAAATTGCTCAACAAATTGAAGCAATTTTCACCCGTGAACATATTCCTTCTGAAATCGAAAGATTCAGAATAAAACAGTTGGGAGATTAACTTTTAGAACATTAATAACACAATTTTATCATGGATTTATCAAGATAGCAATTACACACTTTTAGAGATAGTGTCCTTTTTCTCTTGCTTCCACCGTAAAAATTGAAAGGGATAGTGATGAATTTCGCAAATTACAATTTTAAATCCGGATTATATGGTTGAACTTACTGTGTTTTATTCATGCATTAGTTTTCTGCCTGAAAATTATCTCTTTTCAGTTTTGCCAAATTTTAATCGTAAAGGCATGCACTTCAGCTTGGCAAAATAATCTACCGAACTATTTTTTCCACGGATTGTTTTTTAAAAACAAATCATGCAGACAAATCAGAGCACAATCTGTTTTAAAGCTTTTGTGTTATGTTTAATAGTAAAAATTCAAAGTGATGGAAAAAGTTGTCAGAATTAATTTCTCGGAAAAAGGCGGAGATGCAGTAAAACCGCTATATGCAATGGGCAGGTATCTTAAAAACAGCGATATTGAAGCATCATTACAAGAGCTGATAAAAATCAGGGTTTCTCAGATTAACGGTTGTGCTTTTTGTCTTGACATGCACTGGAAAGATGCCCGTGCATTGGGTGAAACCGAACAGCGTTTGTACGGATTGAGCGCCTGGCGCCATTCGCCGTACTACAGTGAGCGGGAAAGGGCAGGATTGCAATGGGCAGAAGCAGTTACAACCTGCGATGTGCCTGATGAAGTTTACGCTGAAACAGCAAAGTATTTCAATGATCAGGAAATTGTTGACCTGACAATGGCAGTGAATCTCATCAATGTCTGGAACAGGCTCAATATTCCCTTTTCTCAGGAAGATGTAGGGACATACAAAGCCGGGCAGTACGAATAGAAACAGGAAACGGGCTATTGTCGAAAAGTAGTTACAATAACAACTTTCGGATAAGGAACTATGCGGTTTTTAATGATGAAGCAGATTTTTGGGGATTGAAATGTAAAAGAAAGTACCTGCACTGACAGAACTTTCAAACCAGACCTTACCTTTCAGATACTTTTCGCCTAATAGTTTCATGCTGTAAGTGCCGATTCCTCTACCCTCGCCTTTGGTTGAGAATGAGCGCTGAAACAGCTGATGCTGGATTTCCTCATCCATAAAAGTTTGGTTATGCACTGAAAATTTCAGGCTGTTTCCCATATCCTTACATGAAATGGTAACTTTACCGTCATAAAGTGAAGCTTCAACTGCGTTTTTAATCATGTTCACCAAAATCCGGCGCAATATTCCCCGGTCAGTAAAAAAAGCACTATTTGCAGAATTTTCATCCGGAACAATTTCAACATTGTTCAACGCATTGCTGTTTGAGAATATGCTAATCAGGCTGCACATAAAAGCCAGGGAGTTTATCTCCTCAATTTTCATTTTGATATCTCCACTTTCCGCTGCCGATAAATTTTGTTGTGCATGAATTGTATCGATCATATTTTCTACCGAAATGGCAATCGTATGTGCAATTTCCTGAATCTCTTCGGGATTGCTTATCTCTTTCATAATTCTGGCTAAAGCCGAAATTCCGCCGGCGGTATTTAAAACATCGTGAAAGAAAACCCGCTCAAGAACAGTTTTCCTTTTTTCGTAACTGATATCCTTGACGGAAAAAAGGGTGTACTGTATTCCACTTTCAACAAACGGGGTTGCAGCGATACGCAAATCTAACGTTTCATTGTTGCAGGTTGTGATATGGCACTCTTTTTCCGATTTTTTCCCGATTGCGGCTTCCATTGTAGCAACAAATAATCCGCATGATTCACAAAACCCTGAAGCTTCGGGCTTTCCACCGATATTTAATTTGCTGATGCAGGCAAATGCTTCGCCAAGTTGTTTCCCGATAATCTGATTCAGATTATCAACTTTTAAAAATTGCAGGAAAAGGGTGTTTGCATACTCAATCTGAAGATTACTGTTTATAATAACCAGCTTTGTGGAAACAGCCTCGGCTATAGTTCTTAAAGTTCTGTTTTGACTCAATGAAAGCAGATCTTTATTTGCAATTAATTTTTCAGGATAATCAGTAACATTTTTAGAAGGCATATCGTTTTATTAAAATGTATTAAAGGGCACAATTCAGGTTAAAGTTAAATTAGTTTTATTCAATTTCCAAAAAAAAAATCACAAAAAATTCTGGACTTATGGTTTAAAAACTGTTAGAATAAATTGGTGAACTGGTTTGTAAATAAAATTGCTGTTGCCTGAGAATGGTAGCGATACACAAACAAAAGCGCCGTTCTGAACTCAGAACGGCGCTTTTGTTTGTTTCTCTTATCTCTGTTTTATATAGAAATTTCAATATTTCTTCCTACATGGATTTTATTTCTGAAACCAGTTTTTGCAGTGAATCTTTGGCATCGCCAAAGAGCATCCGCGTTTTGTCATTGAAAAACAGCATATTTTCAATTCCGGCATAACCTTTACCCATTCCGCGCTTCATGATAATAATGTTTTTTGCCAGATGTGCGTCAATTATCGGCATTCCGTATATCGGACTTCCCGGGTCATCATAAGCAGCCGGGTTAACCACATCGTTGGCGCCGATTACGATTGCAACATCAACATTGGGCATATCGGGATTAATATCATCCATTTCAACCAGTTTTTCATAGGGAACATCGGCTTCCGCAAGAAGTACATTCATGTGTCCCGGCATACGCCCTGCCACGGGATGAATTGCATATTTAACATCCACGCCCTTCCCTTCAAGAAGAATATCAAGCTCCTGTGCAATGTGCTGAGCCTGTGCAACTGCCAGCCCATATCCCGGGATAATAACAACTTTTTGCGAATAGCTCAGCAGAACAGCTGCATCGCTCAATGCAATCTCCTTAATGGTTCCGTGCTCGCTCTGAACTGAAGCACCGCCTCCGCCAAAAGAGCCGATAATCACATTCAGCAGGGAACGGTTCATCGCCTTGCACATCAGAATTGTGAGAATCATTCCTGCAGCGCCAACTAAGATTCCGCCAATAATCATTGCCTGATTGTGATATATGAAACCTGCCATGGTAGCAGCAATCCCCGACAGGGAGTTCAGCAGCGAAATAACAACCGGCATGTCTGCACCGCCAATAGGCATAACAAACAGCACCCCGTATAAAAGTGACAATCCCAATAAAATATAGATACTCCACACCATTTCAGCCGGCGGATTGGGTGAAAATATAACAAATGCGCCCAATACCAGCGTAACAATCAGCAAAGTCAGGTTGATATATGTCATATATGGCTTCATAATATCGCCCACTTTACCGTTAAGTTTTCCGTAGGCAATCATACTGCCGCTAAATGTAACGGCTCCGATAACCAAGCCCAGAATGGTTACTAAAAGTGAGTTAATGTCGCCGGCAATTGCATTGGGATATTCAAGAAGTGCAACCAGAGCTGAAGCAGCCCCGCCTGTTGCATTGTAGAAGGAAACCAGCTGCGGCATGGCTGTCATCTTCACCCTGCGGGCTATTATCCAGCCAATAGCTGTTCCCACGCCAATCGCTGCCATGATGACCCAGATGTTGGCTAACGGAATACCTCTTCCGCTTCCGTCCTTATGCAGTAAAATAGTTGTAACCATTGCCAGCGCCATTCCACCAAATGCCCACAGATTTCCACGGCGGGCAGTTTCCGGATGGGAGAGCATTTTCAGCCCGACAACAAACAAAATGGCAGCAATCAGATAGCTGAGTTCCATAATGGAGCTGCCGGCACTATATCCCATGATATTCATTACGATTAATCCTTTATCCATTTCTTACCTTTTTTTCTTTTTAAACATTTCAAGCATTCTGTCAGTCACAACAAATCCTCCCACAACATTGAGCGTTCCGAAGAGGAGTGCCAGTATTCCCAGAAGAAGGTCAACTGAAAAGGATGAAAGGTCGGCATGTCCAACCAAAATAATACCTCCGATAATGATTACCCCGCTGATGGCATTCGCTCCCGACATCAACGGAGTGTGCAGCACCGCAGGCACGTTTGAGATAACTTCAAGTCCCAGAAAAATTGCAAGGACAATGATGAAAATGCTCTCTTTATTTGCAAAAAAGTATTGTAAAACCTGTTCCATATCGGCTATTTTTTAAATATTTTCAATTACTGATTTAACGCGTTCATTGTAAATTTCCCCTTTGTGTGTTATGCAGGTCCCTTTTACAATTTCGTCTTCAAAATTAAGGTTCAGCGCTCCCTCGCCGTCAATAATAAGTTTCAGAAAGTTCAGAACATTCTTTCCAAACATGCGGCTGGCATCAAGCGAAGTCATCGCCGGGTAGTTGGACTGACCGATAATGGTAATGTCATTATGGACAACCGTTTCATCATTTTTTGTCAGCTCGCAGTTTCCGCCGGTTGAAGCCGCCAGATCAACTATGATTGAGCCGGGCTTCATTTTTTCAACCGTTTCTTTAGATATCAGCAAAGGTGCTTTCTTTCCGGGAATCTGAGCCGTGCAGATAATCACATTTGACTTTACAGCCTGGGCATCAATTGCCTGCTGCTGCTTCTGCTTGTACTCTTCCGTCTGCTCCACTGCGTATCCGCCGGCATCTTTGCTTTCAGTTGCGCCTTCAACTTCCACAAACTTACCTCCAAGGCTTTGCACCTCTTCTTTCACTGCCGAACGAACATCAAACACAAACACCTGAGCACCAAGCTTCCGGGCTATTGCTGTTGCCTGCAAGCCTGCAACACCGGCGCCAAGAATAAGTACATTGGCAGGACGAATGGTGCCTGCGGCTGTCATAAACATCGGGAAAAAAGTGGGCAGTTTCAGCGCTGCTTCCAGCACAGCTTTGTAGCCTGCAACCGTTGCCATCGACGAAAGAATATCCATCGCCTGTGCACGCGTTGTGCGCGGTATTGAATCTAAGCTGAAAGTTGTCAGTCCCTGCTGAATAAAAGTTTTAACTAATTCTGTTTCCCATAACGGATTAAATGCGCTGATCCATATCTGGCTGTCTTTTAGCCTCCTAACATCTTCTTCGGAAGGGGGCTGGATTTGCAGAAGCACATCTGCTTTTGCGAAAATTTCATCCCGGGAAACCACTTTTGCTCCGGAATCAATATAAACTTCATCTGGTGCAAATGCTTTTGAGCCGGCTGAAATCTCAACCAACACCTCAACCTTTTGCTTTATCAGATCCGGTAAAATTTCCGGCAACATTGCAACACGGGTTTCGGTTCCGCTCTCTTTTAATATACCAAGAATCATAAACAAACTGATTTAGAATAATTTTCAGGACAAATTTAATAAAAATATTTAAACCGTTAACGTTAACGGAGATTTTTTCAAATCATGTTGCAATTTTGTTAAAAAAATTCGGATATTAAAGGGTTTTATTTTTTAGCACCAATAAATGCACTTTTTTTAACAGCTTCTTTTTATATTGCCGGTTGATTTATTTTCGGTTCATATTAACAGTTTATTTCAATTTGTTATGTTGTATATTTTATTGGTCGGTTTGCTGGCAGGAGCGATTGCCGGACTTATTCTCCGCGGAAAAGGTTATGGTTTTATTTTGAATATCGTGGTTGGCGTCATCGGCGCGTGGTTTGGGAACTGGCTTCTGGGTAAGCTCGGTCTTTTTGTCGGCGACGGACTTGGCGGAAACCTGATTACGGCAGTAATCGGTTCAGTGGCACTGCTTGTTTTATTGGGTCTGATCCGAAAGATTGCCAACTGATTATCCGGGTATTTTATTCAGAATAGCTCTGTTGTACAGCAGCGTTTGAATGGCTCCCCGTGCCAGCATAAAGAGCACCATAGCTAACCAGAGCGCATGATTTCCCCAAAGCGGGTGCAGAAAAAACCAGACTGGGGCAAAAACAAGCAGTGTGGCTCCAAGTAAAGCGTTTCGCATGGCAGCGGAAGCAGTGGCTCCGATATAGATTCCATCCCACACAAAGGAAGCAAAACTGGCAAGCGGAATCAGAGAAACCCACAGCAGATAGGGTTGTGTGCCTTGCACAACATCCTGCTGGGAAGTTAACAACCCGACAATCGTTTTGGCTCCGGCAAAATAGATCAATGTGAAAATCACTGCCAGAGCAGTCCCCCATTTAAAAAGCATGCGAACTACCTTCACCAGATTATTCTTTTCGCCTGCTCCGATAAATCTTCCAACCAACGCTTCGCCGGCATAAGCAAATCCGTCTATGAAAAAAGAGAAGAAAAAGAGCAGCTGAATAAGCAGCGAGTTGACTGCCAGAATAGTATTATTCGTATTTGCAGATTCCGAAGTAAAAAATGTAAATACCAGAATAATGCAAAAACTTCTGATGAAAATGTCGGAATTTACCTTGAAAAAGCGTGCCAGCTCCTGAAAGTTGATTAACCGGGCAAAATTGATAAAAGGCAGATAGCTTTTGTATTTTTTCAAAAAAAGAGATAGCGCCAGAATTAAACCAGCATATTGAGAAAGCGCTGTGCCCAAGGCAACTCCGTCAGCCTTCATGCCCATAACAAATACAAAAAGCAGACTCAATATAATATTGACAACATTGACTGTTATGGCGATAGCCATCGGATAGCGGGCATTTTGCATACCTAAAAACCATCCGCTGAAAACAGAATGACTTAACGCAGCAGGCACTGCCCAGATGCGTATGAGAAAATATTCCCTTGCCAGAACTTTAACTTCGGGACTTCCTCCTATCAGGCTGAAACCTGCCCATGCCAGTGGAAGCTGCAATGCAAGAATAAATAAACCGGCGATTAAAGCAACCGAAATACCTAAAATCAGCACATTGATTACTCTGGATTTATCTCCCTCCCCAAATGCCTGTGCTGTAAAACCGGTGGTGCTCATGCGTAAAAATCCAAATCCCCAGTAAATAAAATTGAACATAACGCCACCCAATGCGATGGCACCAATATATATTTCAGAGTTCAGGTGTCCCATCAGCGTTAAATCCACAAGCCCAAGCAAAGGCACCGTAATGTTGCTGATAATATTCGGTATGGCGAGACGAAGTATGTTGCGGTTCATTGTAAATTTTAGAAAACGCAAAGGTAGAAAAATTAAAAATTGAATATTTCCGGCTAACTATGAACAAATATGAAATCTCTATGTTTCTGTTGATAATGTTTGGAAAATTTAATAATTGAGCCTATATTGTAAAAGCAATTAAAAACATTATATATTTCAAAAAAAACAAAATAATATGGCATTTAAATTACAAGACTTAAATTATGCATACACAGCTTTAGAGCCTTCAATCGACGCTCGCACCATGGAAATTCATCACACGAAGCATCATGCAGCTTACACCACTAATCTGAATAATGCAATTTCCGGAAGTGCACTTGAAAACATGAGTATCGAAGAGATTCTGAAAGGTGTTTCGGGGCATTCGGCTGCTGTACGCAACAACGGAGGAGGATATTACAATCATAACTTGTATTGGGACGTAATCGCTCCCGGCGGGGCAGCAAACCCGCAGGGCGAACTGCTCGATGCAATCAATGAATCATTTGATTCAGTGGAAAAATTTCGTGAGGCATTTGTCCAGGCTGCCGTAACGCGGTTTGGATCAGGTTGGGCATGGTTGGTTCTTCAAAATAATAAGCTGGTGGTTTCGTCCACGCCCAACCAGGATAATCCGTTGATGGATGTTGCAGATGTTAAGGGTACTCCCATTTTGGGAATAGATGTGTGGGAACATGCATACTACCTGAATTATCAAAACAGAAGGCCGGATTATGTAAATGCATTCTGGAAGCTCATCAACTGGGACGAAGTTGCCAGACGGTTTAAAGGTTAGTTGATTTTTGGTTTTTTCCCCGGAGTAGAGACTCCGGGGTTTTCTTTAATTATGTTTTTACGTTATGTTAAGTTGAGTTGTTTGAAAATCAGTCGTATTGAACAAAAGTAAATATTGCGAACTTTTTCAGCCAAGTATTGTTTTGGTTAAGAAATAAATAAGAATAAAAAATGAAAAGAAGAGGTTTTATTACAACTATAGGAACAGTTGCCGCGGCATCTCCCTTTTTGAGTGTTCTTGGTTCATGCGCTTCAGAAAGCAAAACTTTTGAAGGACACAAATTCCCGGAATTGGGTTATGACTTCACCGCACTTGAGCCATATATTGATGCACAGACCATGGAGTTGCACTACACAAAGCATCATCAGGGGTATTTCAATAATTTTATGAAAGCCGCAGAAGGAACCGAACTTCTGGAAACGCCAATGGAAAAGATATTTGAGACAATCAGCAGGCAGCCTGCCGCCATCAGAAATAATGGCGGTGGTTTTTACAATCATACACTTTTCTGGGAGAGCATGACACCGTCACCTGTTGAAATACCGGCTGATTTGCTTCAAGCCATTGAAACCGGTTTTGGCTCCATAGGTTCTTTTAAAGAGCAATTCGGGGCAGCTGCAAAAACCCGTTTTGGAAGCGGCTGGGCGTGGTTAGCAGTGGATGCAGACGGAAAACTGTTTGTAACCTCCACACCAAATCAGGATAACCCGCTGATGGATGTTGCTGAGGAAAAAGGCACTCCCGTTCTGGGACTTGATGTCTGGGAACATGCCTATTATCTGAAATATCAGAACAGGCGACCGGAATACGTGGATAATTTCTGGAATATCGTGAACTGGACCAATGTGAAGAAAAGGGTTGATTTGGCAAAAGCCTGAAAATAAATTGGTACATCGGAAACGGCTCATTATTTTTGGGTTTTAAAATTCAGAATAGATGAGCCAATCTCTAATTTTTATTGGTGCAGGAAATCTGGCAACACAGTTATCTGCTGAATTTCAGAAAAGCGGATTTCCCATAAAACAGATTTACAGCAGAACGGTCAAATCTGCAAAGGAACTTGCAGACAAGCTGCAAACCGGTTATACAACTTCTCCCGGCAAGATTTTGGACAGTGCTGATATTTACTTTGTTGCGCTAAAAGATTCCGCTTTTGAAGAGGTGCTTTCACATGTCAATTTTCAAAACAAATTGGTGGTTCACTGCTCCGGCACCATGTCGCTTTCATCAATTGAGAAATATTCTGAAAATATTGGTGTTTTTTACCCGCTGCAAACTTTTTCCAAAGAGAGAAGTGTGAACTTCAGGGAAATTCCCGTTTTTGTTGAGGCAAGCTCACCCAAAAATGAAAATGCGCTGTTGGAAATTGCCAATAAAATAACGGAGAAAGCATCGGTTTTAAACTCTGAAAAGCGTATTTATCTCCATGCAGCAGCAGTTTTTGCTTGTAATTTTGTAAATCATTTCTATACGATAGGAGAAGAAATATTAAAGTTGAAAGGGCTTCCTTTTGAGATTTTACGTCCGCTCATTTTGGAAACAGCGCTGAAAGCTCAGGATATTCATCCTGCTGATGCGCAAACCGGACCTGCCGTTAGAATGGATAAAAATGTTATTTCAAAACATCTGGAATTGCTGAAAAAATTCCCGGAATGGGGCAGTTTATATGAGGAAATTTCGCAGAGCATTTATAAATATCATCAAAATAAATAAATTATGTCTTTTTTTAAGGAAGAACTGAAAAACGTGAAAGCCTTTGTTTTTGATGTTGATGGTGTTTTGTCCAAGGACACTTCACCCCTTAACGAAAATGGCGAACCTGTGCGAACTGCCAATGTGAAGGATGGACTGGCAATTCGGATTTTACAGGAACTGGGCTATCCCGTTGCAGTTATCACCGGGGGATTTCTCGAACGGGTGCGTTTTCGCCATGAACGGTTGGGAATAAAATATTACTACGAAAAAGCATTGGACAAAGTTTCTTGTCTGGATGATTTTTGCAGCAAAAGTGGCATAAAGCCTGAAAATATTCTCTACATGGGTGACGATTTGTTAGACTATCACGTAATGAAAAAGGTTGGTTTGCCTGTTTGTCCGAATGATGCCATTCCCGACATAAAATCCATTTCAAAATATATTTCACCCAAAAGCGGGGGAGAAGGATGCGTTCGCGATGTGATTGAGCAGACCCTCAAAGCACAAAACAGATGGCTTTCCGATGAAATGATGTTTAATAAATTCTTTTAAATGAACTGGTTACCCGACTACAATTTCATCCTTGCTTCGCGGTCGCCGCGAAGACATGAGCTGCTCAGCATGTTAGGCATAAATTTTAACGTTGCCGATTCAGAAGTTGAGGAGACTTTTCCCGAAGGATTGCCAAAACCGGAAATTCCGATATATCTGGCAAAACTGAAAGCAACTCCTGTGTTGCCAGAACTACGGAAAAAAGATCTGCTGATAACAGCCGATACAGTTGTCTTTTTGAATGGGGAAATCATTGGAAAGCCTGCCGATGAAGCGGAGGCTGAAAAAATCCTGCAAAAGCTCAGCGGCAGGGAACATCAGGTAATTTCAGGTGTGTGCCTCTCATCCATTGAAAAGCAGGTCACTTTTAATACGCTGTCAAAAGTGCAGTTCAAGAGATTAAAGATCGAAGAGATTCAGTTTTACATCAAAAAATACAAGCCTTTTGACAAAGCCGGAGCATACGGAATTCAGGAATGGATAGGGCTGACAGGAATCACGCGGATTGAAGGGTCTTACACAAATATTATGGGACTTCCCGTTCAGGAACTTTATGAAGAATTAATCCGGTTTTAGACTAATCAGATTTCGTCTTTAAAATTGTAAATGCTTGATTTGTCGCAATCGGGCGGACATAAATCCCCGAAATTAAACACGACAGTTTTTTCGGAAAATTCTCTCTCCTCCTGAATGTCGGCGTATATCAGAGCATTCATAATTTTGGAAATTCCAAAATTGATTTGAATTTCATTTTTGTTCTGAACGTTGAAAATTTCGTGCAATTCGTATTTGCTCAGCAAATAACCGTTGGGATAAATGAACTTTCTGAATTTGGAATAGGGATCATCACCGTCGGTTTTTCCCATGCGCCATTTACGGTAGCGCTTGATATTTTCCAGAACCTGTTCGGTTATTGCTGATTGGTTGATATTCTCTCTTTCAAGTTTAAAAACAGGACTTTCGTAATCTCTGAAAACATCGCCGCTTCCAAGCAAAAATGCCGGAATGGCATAAGCACACAACACAAAATCGTCATTCTCTTTTTCCGGTTCAATGCCGAGATAAATCCGGATTCTGTTCTCATTTTCTCCGGTAAGAACCTTATATGTTTGCTTTTGAAGCACAATCAACGGAACTTTCAGATTGAAAGTAAAGTTTTTTTCTTCTTCAATATTCAAAATCCAATTTTCGGATTCTGCCGAAGGTACCTGACCACGCTTAAGGACTTGAGTCATATTTCAATGCATTAGGTTAACAAAATTCATTATCAAAGATAGTGAATTTTAAGGATGTTTTGCTCATCTTACAGTTTAAACCAACAAATATTTTTGTTATTCCCCAACAGATATTTAAAAATCTGATTTAGAACTTTTGTTCTGATAATCATATATTACCTTCCAGACTTAACGGGTAAGACGGGAGTTTATCCCTTTATTTCTAAAATTGTTCCGGCAATATGCCGCGTGCCGTTATCCTTATTAAAATAATAGACAACAAGCACTCTGTTTTTGTCTAATTGCACGGGCCACGTGTAGCCTAAATCCGAATTGACACCGTCATTGCGCAGAACAATTTCGGGCGCAGATGCAAAGTCGGTACACTCGGGATTGAGAATTCTCGCCCGGATTCCAAACGGTTTGTGGCGATAGCCGTAAGTAAGCAAAACCCGGTTATCCGGCAGGCGCAGTGCGTTAAGCGGATGCCCCTGAAATCCCATCGGCTGCCACTCAAAAGTTTTTCCGCCATCCGTTGAGCGGGCAATACAAGCCTGATCATCCATGTTGGCAGTTCTCAAAAATGCCACGACATCTCCTTTTGGCGTTTCATAAACCGATGCTTCGTTAAAAGATGCTTTTTCGTCGGTTGCAACCAGCCCGGAATATTGCCACGTTAATCCTTTATCGTCTGAAACAAGCAGGTGATTGGAAGTTTTTCGGATGGGAATTGAATCATGTGTCGCCACCACCCAGAAAATTGTGCCGTTTTTCCCTTCATGCAAAGCGCCACGGTTATAAGCCGGCAGCGGTTCTCCCAAAGCGTTGAAATTTATTTCTGCATCAATGTGCGGTGGATAGAACGGTCCCTGCCACGTTTTGCCGCCATCTTCGGAGCGCACTAAATAGCCGCCAAGAAAAACAGCCTGTCCACTGTTGATAAAATGCGGTTTTTTCAAGTTGTCCAGCCCGTCGGGTCTGACAAATGACCAGCCATAACTTGTGCAAAGCAGCGTGCCATCACGCAATTTCAGCAAGCAAGGGTCCTGTGAACCACCAAACGGATGCGCATAAATAAGCTCCGGTTCTTCAGACCAAACTTCCCCGTCAGCTGAGCGCACCATCACTATATAGCTGTTCGGATCAACATGGCTGCTCCCTTTTTCACTGAACACCTTTCTGTCGGGAGCGCGCCGGAATGCAACAATAAAATCGTTCTTCCCATTTTGCACAACCGATGGAAAAGAAGAGTAGAACTGCGAATCTTCGTAAATAACAATGTCCTTGATTTTACGGACTCCCGAAACTTCGGATGAATGCTGACATTGCGCTAAAAAGCTGAAAATAAACATACTGACTGCCAGTAATGGAAAAATACGTTTACCCTTCATTTTCAAAATTATTTTTGTATTCTACTAAAATTTTATCAACTTAATCCGAAATCCTTACAATCGAATTGACAATTAAAGCCATCAGGAAATTGTGGCAATTGCTCTGTTTATTCTTGAGATGGTTTCTTCTTTACCCAAAATTTCGCAAATCCGGAACAGATCGGGTCCCATGTTGCTGCCCACCAAAGCAAGGCGAAGCGGGTTCATAACCGCCCCGAAATTCCACTGCTTTTCGTTCATAAAATCTGAAAAAGCAGCTTTGATAGCCGGAGCTTTCCACTTTTCAACTGTCTCAAACTGTGCGGCTATTGCATCAAGCTGCTCCGGCGTGTTCTCTTTCCAGCGCTTTTTAACGGCGCTTTCGTCGTAGGATGCGGGCGCTTCAAAAAAGTAGCTTCCCTGTGTCCAAAGGTCAGACACAAACTCGCAGCGTTCCCTGATTTCACCAATTACGGTTTCAATTTTTTCTTCGGAAACGGCAAAGCCCTTTTCTTCCAAAACAGGTTTAAAAAGAGCGGTCAGCTCAGCTTCGGTTTTCTGTTGAAAATAGTGGCGGTTAAACCATTTTGCCTTGTCCGGATCGAACCGCGAGCCCGATTTCACAACCCGCTCCAGAGTGAAAGCCTCAACTAATTCATCAACAGAGAAAAATTCCTGCTCGGTGCCCGGATTCCAGCCCAACAGCGCCAGCATATTGATGAATGCCTCAGGGAAATAGCCATCTTCCCGGTATCCGCGGAAAGTTTCTCCGGCGGAAGAATCTTCCCACTGCAACGGAAAAACGGGAAATCCCATTTTGTCGCCATCCCGTTTGCTCAGTTTTCCTTTTCCAACGGGTTTTAAAATCAACGGCAGATGGGCAAATGCCGGCTTTGTTTCTTCCCATCCGAAAGCACGATAGAGCAGCACATGCAGCGGCATGGATGAAATCCACTCTTCGCCACGAATAACATGGGTGATTTCCATAAAATGATCGTCAACTACATTTGCCAGATGATAAGTCGGCATTCCATCCGATTTAAAAAGCACTTTATCATCAAGACTTTTAGTATTGAACGAAACGCTTCCGCGAATAATGTCATTTTCAGTAACATCTTCGTCTTCAGGCATTTTAAACCGAATAACATAGGGCACACCGGATGCTATTTTCTGCTCAGTTTCATCATGGGAAAGGTTGAGCGAGTTGTTCAGCACCTCCCGCGTTCCGATTCCGTAGGAAAAAGTCTCGCCTTTTGATTCCGCTTCTTTACGAAGCCGGTCAATCTCTTCAGGGGTATCAAAAGCGAAATACGCCCAGCCGGAATCTACCAATATTTCTGCATGTTTTTCATACAATTCTCTGCGCTCGCTCTGCCTGTAAGGACCAAATTTACCCCCTTTGCCTGGACTTTCGTCGGGATTTAGACCGCACCATTTCAGGCTTTCAGCAATATATTCTTCAGCGCCCGGCACAAATCGGGTCTGATCGGTATCTTCAATTCTCAGAATAAAATTTCCTCCGTTCTTTTTTGCAAAAAGATAATTGTACAGAGCGGTGCGCACGCCGCCCATGTGAAGCGGACCTGTTGGGCTTGGCGCAAAACGGACTCTGATTTTTCGATTTTTCATTTTTAAATTTTTGTAACTGAATACAAATATAGCCTAAAAATAAACAGCGTTTCATAAAACGGTTTTCCTTTGCCTGCCAAAATATTATACTTTTGTATCTTATTTTATAATCAGATGAAGCAAAGAGAAATTGAGATTATGGCGCCGGTGGGTTCTTATGAATCCCTTATGGCGGCAATTCAGGGTGGCGCCGGCTCTGTCTATTTTGGGATCGAACATCTCAACATGCGCTCGCGGTCATCCCATAATTTCACTGTTGAAGACCTGAAAAACATTACTGAAATTGCCCGTTCACACGGTGTGAAAACCTATCTCACCATGAATGTGGAAGTTTTCGATACCGACGCGGCGCAAATGAACACCATCCTTGATGCTGCAAAGAAAGCAGGCGTTTCTGCCGTGATTGCAGCCGATATTTCGGTTATCATTTATGCCCGCTCGATCGGATTGGAAGTGCATATTTCCACCCAGGTGAATATCACCAACATAGAAGCGGTAAAGTTTTACTCCCAATTTGCCGAAGTGGTTGTTTTGGCGCGTGAAATGAATCTTGAGCAGGTTCAGGAAATTAGCCGACAGATTGATGAACAGCAGGTCAAGGGACCTTCGGGAAATCCCGTGCAATTGGAGATGTTTGTGCACGGCGCACTGTGCATGGCGGTGAGCGGAAAATGCTATCTGAGTCTTCACGAAACGAACTCATCGGCAAACCGTGGTGCCTGCCTTCAGATTTGCCGCCGTGCATACATAGTTACCGACAAGGAAACCGGTGCAGAATTAGAGATAGACAATGAATATATCATGTCGCCAAAGGATTTGAAAACCATTCATTTTCTGAATAAAATACTTGAAGCCGGAGTTTCTGTTCTGAAAATTGAAGGAAGGGCGCGCTCGCCGGAGTATGTAAAAACCACTGTAGCATGTTATCGTGAAGCGGTGGATTCCTATTTTGAAAACACATTTACAGATGAAAAAATTCAAAACTGGAATGAACGGCTGGCAACTGTTTTTAACCGGGGATTCTGGGATGGTTATTATTTGGGGCAGCGGTTGGGTGAATGGAGCACCACTTATGGTTCGCAGGCTGCCAAAAGAAAAATTTACGTGGGAAAATGCACCAATTATTTCTCAAATATTCAGGTTGCAGAATTCAAATTAGAGAGTAAAAGTCTTAAAACCGGTGATGAAATCATTATTACGGGACCAACAACCGGAGTTGTTCAAACCACGGTTAAGGAAATCCGGGTTGATTTGAAACCGAAAAGTCATGGGCTGAAAGGAGACGTAATTTCTGTTCCGATTGATGAAAAACTGAGACGTTCGGACAAACTTTATAAGCTTGTGGAAGCCAAACGGTTTAAAGAGCGTATTTAAAATTGAATTTCCTGTCTTCCTGATGAAAAAAACTTATCTTATGCGCTGAAAAAAAAATCAGAATATGAACCGGGTTTCTCTATTACTGCTTTTTCTTCTCTTTTTCAATGCTGCTCACGCTCAAATTTTCAGATATCGCCTGAGCGCCAACAGCGGTGCGTTTCTTGGCGAAGCGGGCAGGGCAGAAATAGACCATCCGAACAGAGATGAACTCACCTACCCGGGAAGTAAGAATTTCAGACCAACCTTTAAACCCGGTGCGGAATTGGAGATTATGCGTCCGGTTTCCATGTATTATGAATGGGGGCTTCAATTTGGCTATTCGCATCTTGGCGGCTATACCCCGCAGGCGCCGTTATACAATTTCTTTTTATCAAAGCACAATCCGTTGCGAACTGCTTCAAACTGGTATCCATCCGAAGCGCTCATTTTCAGCACAAAACTGCTGAGCATTCAAGCCACCGGGCGGTGGCACTTTCTTCCGTTAGGTGAAAAAATCAGTGCATTTATGAAGTTGGGCGGCGGAGTTTCCTTTGTGGGAACCGATTTCACTTTCGACGAACCGGCGTTCAACATAAAATATGACGTGGGAATGCTGTTTTCGCAAGGTACCAAAAACGGCAGCAAACCCAAGACGGCAGCGTTCACCGGCAGCGCCGGTTTCGGAGCAACATACAGAATATCAGACAGATTAGATGTATATTTAGATATGACAACCTGGCTGATAGACTCGGACGTAATCAACGGAGTGCCCAATTTTGATTATACCGAAGTAGCCGAAGTTGGAACCATGAATAGAACCAATGCCTTATCGGCTGCACTTCAGGCAAGCGTCGGGCTGATTTATTCAGGAATTCCCGACCGGCGGTTCAGCAAGGGGAATGTCACCCGCTCGGGCAAAGTGTGGAAAAGAAAAATGCAGGGCGCCAGAAGAAGGTAGCACCTGCAAAACCGGTCTGCTGAAAATGTGCTGTCGCTATTAAATCTTAAAAAAGATTTTCTTTTTATACAGATAGTAGCACAGGAGCCATTCCAGCGCTAAAATTACCAAAGACGTAATCAGCGCCATTACAAATTCCGGCGTATTAAACCAGCTCATCACCCCCTTGGTGAAAATTGCAACAAATCCGTTAAACCACTGCCCGCCAACAGTTTCCGAGAACATGTAAATAAAAATCGGATTCATGCCCACAATCACGAAAGGGAAAATCCAGCGGTTAATTTTTTTTATGTCGATCAGCCAATAGCTGAAAGCAAGCGCCAGCAAAGCCCATCCGCCGGAAGCCAGCACAAACGAAGATGTTGAAATGCGCTTGATAATTGGCGTAACAGAAGTCCAGTGAAGCAGATAACCGGCAGCTAAAATAATCACTCCTGCAATGATGATTTTTTTAAGTTTCTCTTTTGCAGGTTTTGCCGAAAGCAGCAATTGTCCGGTAACAACGCCCCAGATTGTATGAGCTGCGGTAGGAATAAAATTGATTGCCACCCATCCGCTGTGCTCCCTGATTTTTCCCATGAGAACCAAATCCATCCAGGTTCCGAAATTTTGTCCTTTTACAAACGGCTGGTTAAAACCTTCGAGTGGAAAAGTGCGATACGCAATTTCAGTCAGCAGCAGCAAACCAAAAGAGGCAATCAGCTGAACCGAAGGTTTGTAGCGCATCAGGAGATAGGCGATAATTATTGTTACCGAAAGTTGCGCCAGCACATTCCAAAGTTCCCAAACCAGTTTTTTGCTGTATCCACAGTGCAAACCCACCCCGAATGCAAGCAACAGAATGCATCTTCGGATGATATGCAACGTGATTTTCCGATGGGAATCTCCGTTCTTCCGGCGCTTTGCATAGGAAAACGGCATGGCAACACCCACAATAAACATAAAAAACGGTTGCACCAGGTCCCAGAAGCGAAGTCCTGCCCAGGGATGGTGATGAAACTGCTGAAAAAACGGCTCAAGAAAAGTACCTGCAACAGGCTCTTTCACCAAAACGCTCCAAAGTGCAGTTCCTTCAGCAACAAGAAGAAACATGGTTATTCCTCTGAAAAAGTCGAGCGACAACAAACGGCCACCTGTCAAATCCGAATTTTCGGTTTTAGAATTTGTCATATAAAATATTCTGTTTGTTAAAGATTGTTTTTACAGTGCCAACTCAGATTGTTACAGACGTCTAAATATATTTAAACCGCTTGATATTCTTTTTGGGTGTTTTTTCAAACTCTTCGGTAACAATTTCAAATTTTGAAATTTGCTCATATTTGGGCAATTCTGTGTTTAATTTTTTCTTGTTTTCTTCCATCGCCTCCGGTAGATTCTCATTGGTGATACCATCTGCTTGCATCGCATCAAAATCAGGATAAACCAGTGCAGTCAGCCTTCCATCCCGCTCAGCCACAACACATTCAGCTACATAAGGCATGTTTGCAATTTTGGCTTCAATCTCTTCGGGATAAATATTTTGCCCGGAAGGACCTAAGATCATATTTTTTGATCTCCCACGGATAAAGATAAAATTGTTCCGGTCAATTACGCCAAGGTCTCCGGTTCTGAACCAGCCGTCATCGGTAAAGGCTTCTTTGGTAAACTGCTCGTTTTTATAGTAGCCGTTCATCACATTTTCTCCTCTGACCTGAATTTCGCCCACCTCATTATACGGATCTGCCGAGTTAATCCTCACCTCCATGCGGTCAACCAGACGCCCTGCCGAGCCCAGCATGGTTTTGTCCCATGCTTCATAGCTGATCAGTGGACCACACTCGGTCATTCCGTAGCCGATGGTAAATTTGAATTTAATCCGGCGGAAAAACTTCTCAACATCTGCACTCATTGGCGCACCGCCAATCACAATCTCAAAAAATCTGCCTCCGAAAGTTTCAGTGAGTTTCTCCCTGATTTTTTTGAATAGAATCTTATTGATTCCCGGAATTTTCAGGAGCGCTTTCATCATCGGTTTTTCAATGGTCGGCAAGATTCTGTTTTTGTAAATTTTCTCAATAATAAGCGGCACGGAAAGAACCAGATGGGGTCTGACTTCCGAAAAGACTTTCGTAATTACCGCCGGAGACGGCATACGGCTGAGAAAAGTAATGTGGCAGCCCAACGTTACCGGAAACAGGAATTCAAACAAAAGTCCGTAAACGTGAGCCATGGGCAAAAACGAAACAATTTTATGCCCCGGCTGCAACGGCATGTGATCCTGTGCATAAACAATGTTGGAAGCAAGACTTCTTTCGGGAATCATAACTCCCTTTGTGAAACCGGAGGTGCCGGAAGTATAGGAGATTACGCAGGATTCTTCCCTGTCCCACTCTTCAAATTTAAAATGCTCTTTTTCTAATTTGTTCTCCTTATAATAGTTGAAAGCATCTTTCAGCTTATATTTGGTGTTTTCATCTTTTGCAGCCAGAAGTGAAAAATCTTCTAATGCCACAACTGCCTGAAGTTTCTCGGCTTTTTCAAAGTCGATCTTCTCAAAAAGTGAATTTGCACAAATAATCAGCTTCGACTCCGAGTGGTTCAGAATATGATTGGTGTTGCTTTCATTGAAATCGGGCAAAACAGGCACTACAATCAGACCTGACGACAGGGTTGACAAAAAGACCGCGCCCCAGTGGGCGGAATTTCTTCCCAAAACTGCAATTTTGTCGCCACGCTGAAGCCCGGTGAGCTGATAAAACAGATGCAGTGACTTGATTATCTCTGCAATATCACTATATCTGAAATCATTCCCGCCATAATCTGAAAATGCTAAAGTATCCCAGTTCTTCTGAAAAGACGCGGTATAAAGCTTTGATAATGTTTTTGTTGTCATCTCTTTGAAATTTAGTTTACTCAATAATCGAAGAAAATACTTTTAAACTTGCTTTCACACATTTTAACCCAAAACTTCAGACTTTCTTCCAATTTTCAAAAAAATATTTAAAAAATACCGGAAAATGTAAAAAAGTTAATCTATGCCAAATATAATATTTTATCTCAATAATGCGCGAAAATAAAAAATGCCGGAGCATATCCGGCAGCAGAAAAGATGCCCGCCATTCATGGCAAATTGCTCTAAACAGCACTAACTTTTGATTGAAAATCACTGTTTTTCTGCAAATTTGAAATTGCATGTTGTATCTTTGTGGCGGAATTTATGGAACGGGCAAATACATATTATCAGGATACAATAACAAAAATTTCGTCAAAGGAGCAGACAGCCATTCCGGGAGCTAACACCCCGAACAACAACTCTGTGCAAAATTCCCTGCATGAACCGGGAACTTCAAAGGGAGACTCTGTTGCAACCGGAACAGAGGAGCGGGTTGTGCCAACTCCCGAGCAAATCCGGTATTGGTGGTGGCAACGTGAAAAAAAAATAGTTGTTGGCGAATCCAGATATATTGAGCCGAAGCACGAACTAAAAGTCTATTCAGCTGTGCCTTCCGAAAAAACCGGTCTTGCGCTTCCTGAAAAAAAAGTGCAGCACACCAGCACCGACTGGCTGACCATAATTTTGACAATAGGTTTCATTTTAATTGCATCCTTACGGACAGCCTGGGGAAAATATTTGGGAAATTTATTCAAATCTGTTGTAAATTATTCAACATCTGTTCGTATGTTTAATGAAAAAAACAGTGCCGTACTTTATGCTGCCTCGAGATTAGATATTCTTTTTTTCTTAGTCTTTCCGATCTTTATTTTTCAGCTGTTTCTCTATTTTAACATAAAAATTCCTATTCAAAATTTTTATCTCTATCTGCTGAGCCTTTCTATCCTGGCTCTTTTCATTATTTATAAGAAGCTGCTTTACAAATCTTTAGGATATATTTTTAAAAATATTCCGGAAACCAGCGAGTTTTTATTCAATCTGGACAATTTTAACCGGGTTTTGGGTTTGGTGCTTTTGCCGGTGGTTACAATAACTGTTTTTTATCCCACATCCAATCCTCAGATTCCGGTGATTTTTGGAATTCTTTTGGTTGTATTTCTTTATTTAAAATTACTATACAGGGGATTTAAAGTTTTAATCGCTAAACAATTTTCTATATTTTATCTCTTTTTGTATTTTTGTACCCTTGAAATTTTACCCTTGGTTTTGCTTTATAAGATAATGACTGTACAAGTGGAAGGTGTAATTTAATTTTTAAAAAACAATATTTTGAAAATCAAGAGTATATTGGTTTCCCAACCGGAACCTGCATCGCCAAGATCGCCCTATTTTGAACTGGCTGAAAAGCACGATATCAAAATTGACTTTCGTCCGTTTATACAGGTTGAAGGCGTTGCGGCGCGTGAGTTCAGGCAAACCCGGATACATATTTTGGAACATGGCGGTGTAATTTTTAACAGCCGGACAGCAATTGATCACTATTTCAGAATCAGTCAGGAGTTGCGTTTGACCATTCCCGACAGCATGAAATATTTCTGTATCAATGAAAATACGGCTTTCTATCTGCAAAAATATATTGTTTACCGCAAGCGCAGAATTTTTTATGGTGATGGCAAGTTTTGCAATCTCGTCACCCACATGAAAAAGCACAAAGATGAAAACTTTCTTGTTCCGCTTTCTGATAACCACACCCAGGAAATCCCCGATCTGCTTGAAAAGGAGGGTTTTAAATACACTAAAGCGATTCTGTACCGTACCGTTTGCAGCAATCTGTCCGATTTGAAAGATATTAATTACGATATTCTTGTGTTCTTCAGTCCGTCGGGAATTAAATCACTTTTTCAAAATTTCCCGGATTTCAAGCAAAACAATACACGCATTGCCTGTTATGGACCAACCACTGCACAGGCAGTCCGCGATGCCGGCTTAAGACTTGATATTGAAGTGCAGGCAACACAGGCTCTTTCGATGCCCTCGGCACTTGACGAATACATTCAGAAACAAAATAAAGTTTCCTGACAGAAATTAACTAATTTTGGAAGGCTATTCGGATGAATAGCCTTTTTTAATTCTTTATGGAAAATTATTCGGATAAAACAGGTTTGCACCACGATTTCTCGTTGAAAAAAAGCGAGCGGCTATGCAGCCGCAAGCAGATTGAAAAGCTGTTTTCCAGCGGAAACACTTTTTCAGTCTATCCGTTGAGGGTGATCTATTCCGACTTTAATTTTCCCGAACCGCACCTTGCCAAAGCAGCGTTTGCCGTGAGCAAGAAATCGTTTAAAAAGAGCGTTCAGCGAAATTTAATCAAACGCCGGATGCGCGAAGCGTACCGGCTGAACAAACACATCCTTCAGGGAATGTATTCCCAAAAAGGTGTTGTGTTTATTTTTACCGGCAGAGAGATTCTCCCGTTCAGTGTTATCGAAAAGGCGATGCAAAAAAGCCTGGGGAAACTCAGGAACCGGAGTCTGAATCCATGATTTCGGTCTGCATGCGTATGGAGTCTTCATGAATCAGCTGGAACAGAATTTTCACAAATGTTTCATTCAGGTCTAACCTTTTTCCGAGATTCACCCGATTATCCATAAGCTGCCCCCAGCGATTGATCTGAAGCGCCATCACGTTATTCTCCTTTTTGTACTTCCCGATTTCCTTTACAATATCAACGCGTGAAGAGAGAATCTCAAGCAGCTCTGCATCAATGACATCTATGCGGCTTCGCAGCATATCGAGTCGGTTTTCAAATTCCGGATTGTTGACCGTCTCATGTTTGATGACAAGTTTGTCCAACAGTTTTGCAAGGTCTGCCGGCGTGAGCTGCTGGGCAGCATCGCTCAGTGCGCAGGATGGGTCAATGTGCGATTCAATCATCAGACCATCCATGCCCATATCGAAAGCTTTTTGGG
>CAYNOQ010000040.1:0-22344 GCA_964398855.1 uncultured Mariniphaga sp.
TCACTTATTTTGCTCATTATCAATTATTTAACATTGTTTTTAACGAAGTATTGACAATACAATTGTTTAAAATGATATTTTTATTTGCCTTTCAGAGTATGTATATTTGCAGATAACTTATAAAATCATTTTATTGAATATTTTAAAAGTATATATATCGTGAAAACTAAGGAAATGATAGAAACAAAAAAGCTTTTCAATTGGGATCGGCTAAGGACTTATCTTTGATGTGATTAATGGATTTATTAGATTAAGAAAATATATAAATATCTCAACATTCAAATGTATAGCAGCATGAAAACACAAAATATTATAGTTCACCCATCGAATGAGCAGGAAATGAGCGTTATTAAAGCTTTTTTTGAAGCTCTGAATATCAAGTTTGAGGTAACTAAAGATATATCTTACGACCCGGAGTTTGTGAGCAAGATTGAAAGAAGCCGCAAACAGGCTGCTGAAGGTAAAACCGTAAAAATTGAGCTGGACGATATATGGAAGTAGAATTTACCCTGCAGGCTAAAGAAGATCTGGACTACTGGAAAAAATCCAACAATGTTATCGTTTTAAAGAAAATTCGCAAACTCATTGAAGCTATCCTGCAAAGCCCACACGGAGGTATTGGGAAACCGGAAGCTTTAAAATACAACCTTGCCGGTTGTTGGTCACGCAGGATAAACCAGAAACACCGCATCGTATATGAAGTGATTGACAATAAGATTATCATTCATTCTCTTAATGGGCATTATTAATCCCGCTGTCACAAAATTGTAATTTGCGCCTTGCTCAACAGAGCAAAATCTGCTGTTAAGAATATACCCCGCTATTCGTTGTCATTGTGTTTTCAGAAGCGAACTTAAAGTTAAAGTTCAGAAAAATGAGACGCATTCAATCACAATTGCACGAATGAAACAAGTTATTATTACTTTCGTGTTTCTTGAAAACCAAAATTGATGAGAAAGCTTTTTTATATCCTGCTGTTTTTTCTCCCTTTTTTCGGGAAAGCACAGCAATTTGAGTATCAGGTGATGTTTGAAGGAATTGGCGACAATCGCGAATATGCCAGCGAAAAGGCGATGTCGCAAACCATTTTGGGCAGCCGTGGCGCTTTTGAAGTGGGTGTCAAAACAGACAACAACCGCATCAGATTTGGATTGAATCATCTTTTGGAATTTGGCAGCGACATTGATTTTCACAAACCCCTGCTAACCCTCTATTACGAATACGCCGACAGCAGAAAAGATTTTTTGTTTGGCGCTTTCCCGCGGCGCAGCCGCATTGATTTTCCACTTGCCATGATGACCGATACCCTGCTCTATTATCGTCCGAACCTGGAAGGAATGTTTGGCGAAGTGCGCTGGGGCTGGGGCTATCAAAACGGGTTTGTGGATTGGGTTGGCAGGCAGACAGATTTGGTTCGTGAAAATTTCACAGCCGGTTTTTCGGGAGAGATTTCTCATAAAAACCTCTTTTTTCAAAACTACCTGCTCATGTTTCACGATGCGGGGGCGAAAATCAGATATCCACGTGATTTCGTAAAGGATTATCTCGGTTTTGCACTTCAGGCGGGTATGCGCACCTTTGGTGAATCTTCAATTAACGGTTATATAAAAGCCGGCTTATTGGAATCTTCATTTCGCGAGCGCGATGAGCTGAATGAATTCATTCACGCTTTCAGTCTTTTTGCAGAAGCACATGGGCGGTATAAGAACTACGGTGTAAAATCTGTGCTGCATTCCGGCGACGGGCACCGGTTTAAAAACGGCGACCTTTTCTACCGGCTGAAAAACTACTGGCGCACCGATGTAATCTGGTATTTTATCAACCATAAAAATGTCCGGGGACACTTCAATCTATCTTTTCACCTGATTGACGGGAAAAAGCTGGATCAGCAGCAACAGTTGTCAGTCATCTACCTTTTCGGGAAATAATTTGCTCAGGAGATCACCTCTCCAAACAGATCGTAATCTTCGGCGCCGGTAATTTTCACATTGCAGAACTCCCCTTTTTTCAGTTCGCCCGCATGGGAAATGAGCACCTCTCCATCCACTTCCGGCGAATCATACTCTGTCCGCCCCACATAGTAACCGTCCTCTTCCCGGTCGATAATCACCCGGTAAACATTTCCGGTTTTCTGTTGGTTCAGGTCTGCCGAAATTTGCTGCTGAAGTTCCATGATTTCATCTGCGCGGACCTGCTTTATCTCCTCCGGGATATCATCCCTGAATTTTTTGGCTGCATAAGTGTTTTCTTCGTGTGAATAGGTGAAAACGCCCAGCCGCTCAAACTTCGTATCGGCAATAAATTGTTTCAGCTCCTCAAAGTCAGCCCGGGTTTCCCCCGGAAAACCAACCAGCATGGTGGTGCGGAGTATCACGCCCGGAACTTCCTGTTTTATGCCTGCGATTAGCGCTTCAATCTCTTCGCGGGTTACATGGCGCATCATGTTTTTCAGCACCGGATTGGAAATATGCTGCAGCGGCATATCCAGATATTTGCACACTTTGGGATTATCGCGCATCACCGGTAAAATTTCATAGGGAAATTTCGTGGGATATAAATAGTGGAGACGAATCCACTCAATTCCTTCAATTTCGGAAATGCGGGCAATCAGCTCGGGAAGAAAATTTCTGCCGTACAGGTCAATTCCGTAGGAAGATAACTCCTGTGAGATGAGCAAAATCTCCTTCACTCCTTTTTTTGCCAGATACTTTGCTTCCTGAACAAGACTTTCAACCGAGCGGGATTTGTGGCTTCCGGTCATCATGGGAATAGCGCAAAAAGCACAGGAGCGGTTGCACCCCTCGGCAACTTTCAGATAGGCATAATGCGATGGCGTGGTTATTTTTCGCTCATAAATATACTCCGGTCTGAAGGTAACCTTCAGTTCATCCACCATCGCTTTCAGGTCAAACTTGCCAAAATAGCGGTCCACTTCCGGAATTTCCTGTTCCAGCTCCTTTTGATAGCGTTCCGACAGGCAACCCATCACATACAACTTCCCGATTTCACCTCGCCTGCGGGCTTCAACATAATCCAGAATCATATCAATGGATTCTTGTTTGGCATCGTGAATGAAACCGCAGGTGTTCACAAATACGGCATCAAAACCGGTGTCCTCCGAATCGTGCTTCACCTCAAAATCACCACGCTCTAACTGATTGAGCAAAACCTCCGAATCCACCAGATTTTTTGAACAGCCCATCGTCACCACATTTACCCGCTTCTTTTTCATCGCATAAAATTTAACCCAAAGTAAATAATTTTCGATACAGTTTCGAGTGAGAAATCAAAAAAGAGTCTTCTTCAAATAATGAAAATTAAAAAAATGCCACTAAAACACAAAGATACTAAACCTCACAAAGAGCTGACAATGCGCATGTTATCCTTTTGTAATTCTCCCTATCTGCCTGTCCGGCAGGCAAAACTTTCTGTTTTTATGGCAAAAAGCACTTTTCGGGAGTGAACCAAAAATCAAATTAACAATCTGTCAGTATTGAATAACACGGGACTTTATTAATTTTGGCGACCAAAGTAAAAAATTATGAATACGAGATTTTTCACGATGATTTTTTGTTTTTTTATGTTGTTTGCTCACTTTTCTTCTGCGCAACAGGTTTTTTCTCCGGGAAGTGAAAAACCTAAAGTTGTAATCGGAATTATAGTGGAAAACATGCGTCCCGACTATATTCAGCGCTACTGGAGCACTTTCGGTGAAGGTGGTTTTAAAAAGCTCTACACACAGGGAGCCGTGTGCACCAATGTGAGCTTAACGGAGTATTTTCACAATTACGCCGGCGGAACAGCCACATTATATACCGGAACAACGCCGTCGCTTCACGGAATTGTGGGAGAAACCTGGTATGACAGAAAAAAAAGCAAGGAAGTGGAATGCACTGCCGATGATTATTATTTCACCGTTGGCGCCGACACCAAATTCGGAAATGCCTCACCAAAACAACTGCTTTCCACTACAATCACCGATAATCTGAAGATATTCACCCATGGGAAATCCCTGATTTTCAGCGCTGCGCTAAACCGCGAAACTGCCGTTTTTTCTGCCGGACACTCAGCCGACGGCGCTTATTGGTTTGACCCGGAATCGGGGCACATGATCTCCAGTTCATTTTATGTGAGCACTTTCCCAGACTGGGTGCGTGATTTCAACGAACAGAAATATACGGAGCGCTATATACACCAGAACTGGGTTTTGCTTCAGTCCGAAGAACTTTACACCGAGAGTCTGCCCGACAACTATCCGCTGGAAAAAGGCTATTTTGAAAAATGGAATACCTTTCCGCATAGCATCGGAAAATATGTTAAAACGGCAGAGAATCTTTCTCCATTAAAATCAACACCTTACGGGAATGAACTGATGAAAAATTTCGCCATTGAATTGCTTGACAATGAGCCTGTCGGGGAAGACGAGTACACCGATTTTATTTCGTTTGCCTTCTCCTCAATGGATGACAAAAACAATCTTTTCGGTCCGGCTTCATTGGAAATGCAGGACAACTACCTCTATCTCGACAAATATTTAGCAGAACTGATTGCCCATACCGAAAATAAATTTGGAAAGCAAAATGTGCTGTTTTTCCTTACGGCAAACACCTCGGCTTCCTATCCTGTTGATTATCTGAAGGAAAAATTCAATCTGCCGGTAAACTATTTCTATCCGGAAAATGCACTGGCGTTGCTCACTTCCTATCTGAATGTTTCTTATGGTGAAGGAAAATATATAGAGCACTATTCTGATTTTCAGGTTTATCTCAATCACGATTTAATCAAAAAATACAAACTCGATCTGAACGAAATTCGCGAAGATGCCGCCGGATTCATCAATCAGTTTGAAGGCGTTCAGCTCTCCATACCTGCACATCAGCTTGAAACGGGAACTTCTTCCAATGGACTGCTTTCTACGCTTTACAAATCTTATATCAAAAGCAGGTCGGGTGATTTTTTGTATATTTTGAAAGAAGGCTGGCAGCCCACGTATAAGTACCAGAAGGTAAACTATACGGATCAGTCAAATATTCCGTTAGTTTTTTACGGCGCAGGAATCCGTCCGCAACTGATTTCCGAAAAATATAATGCAATCGATCTGGTACCAACGCTGAGTGATTTGCTGCAAATTCCCCGCCCCGACAAGAGTCAGGGGATTACGATTACGCCGGTGTTAAACAGATAAAAGCAAATGATTTTTTACAAGTGAGTTCACGGAAGTGGACACTTTTCTTATTTCACAGTGTAGTCCCGAAATCTCTGGATTGGTTATATTTTTCAATGGTTTATATTGCAAGTTTTTGTTTGTTCAATTCAACATTAAAATACACTTTGGCTCCCAATGCTTCAAATACTTTTAAAATTGTTGTGAATCTTGCATCAGTCATACTATTTTCAATTTTAGAAATTTGAGCCTTTTTCACTCCTACAAGTTCTCCCAATTCCTCTTGAGTTAGATTCTTTTCTTTCCGTGCCTGTTTAATAGCCTGCCCGATTAAATCAAGGCGAAGTTCATTTTCAAACTCGTTTCTCTTTTTGGTTCCTTTCTTTCCGATGTATTTGTCGGT
The DNA here is from genome assembly GCA_964398855.1 of uncultured Mariniphaga sp. Taxonomy (GTDB): domain Bacteria; phylum Bacteroidota; class Bacteroidia; order Bacteroidales; family Prolixibacteraceae; genus Mariniphaga. The sequence continues at coordinate 5,568 of CAYNOQ010000040.1, forward strand.
GAGCTCTTCCAAACTGTATGTTTTCATTTCTTTTGATTTTTTTTGTTAAAATACTTTTCTCTCAAATTTTCTGCTCGTTCAATCTCGCTTTTAGGGATTTTGTCTGTTTTTTTAATCAGCCCGTGAGTAGAAATTACAACAACATCTGTTTTCTCAGATTTATCCCAAAAGGCAAAAAGCCGAAAGTATGATTTGTGATACTTGGTTCTGAAGACCCAAATCTCGTTTTGAAGCTTTTTGAAAAGTTCTTTGTCATTGGTACTTCTTGCTTTCCAAATATTGTAGAGAATTTTATCTCTTGATTTTTCATCAAGGGCATCCAAAAACATTTTTACTTCTTCCAAAAAGATAATCCGAAATTTATAACCACTCATTCAGCAACTTTTACAGGCAAAAATAAATGTTTCTTAATTAGGAAACAAATATTTTTGATAAAAAGCTATAATTGACATCATTTAACTCACGGTGTATTATTATGTCGCTTTACGAACAAAAATCGGAGAAATTATCTGTTTTCAAAATTAAAGACAGTTTTAAACTCCTGCCTGAACATCACTTTTTCTTCTGTTTTGTTTCGGCTGATGTTTGCGTGGAGTCTTTTTTCACCCTGCTTCCGGATACAATCCGGTTGTTTACCACATTCATTGATTTCAGGCTGACTGAAATAACGGTGTCGGCATTCATTTTAAAAGGAAGTTTTAGCGATTCATAGCCCGGACTGGATATTTTCAGTTCGCGGTTACCTTTGCTCAGTAAAAGTTTGTAATATCCATCGCTGTTGGTGATGGTACCAATTCCGGAAACCGACTCATAAACGGCTACACTTTCAACAGCTTTGTCTGATACAAAATCCCTGACATATCCTGTCACTGATACAAGCTGCCCCCGGGCGGCAAAAGAGAAAAACAAAACTATTATCGAAAAAAATAGTTTCAAAAAAAATTTCATGGTTTACTGAACATTAAAAAATTAAACTTAAACGCTAACGGAGATAAGATGACCTCATGGCTAAAAAGGTTGCGTCCGTTGTAAAAAATATTTTAGCTGCAAAAAGTGAACCAAAAATCTACTTTTCAGAGGTAAAACGGCTAAATGGCAAAATATTGTTCTTATTTAAAATAAATCTATTTATAAGCAGTGAAATATGCTGAATAACAGCGTTTTTGCTAAAAATCATTATCAACTAACATTAAACATTTGCTTATATTTAGGGATAAATTTTTCTGTTTTTCCATTCTTTGAATCTACAATAAAAATTTTGCCTATGAATCCGATACAAACTTTAATCAAAGACCTGGCTGACCAGCACGGCAGGAACCGTAAGAATCTGTTGCCTGTTTTGCAGGGAGTGATTCAGCAGGAAAAATTCCTGTCGGAATATACCATGGTAGAAATCGCACGGGAAATGGATATTCCACCTGCCGAAGTGTTTGGAACGGCATCTTTTTACTCCTTTCTTGAAACCAAACCGGCAGGCAAATACATCATCAGGGTTTGTAAAACCATCACCTGCGCGATGAAAGGAAAAAATCAGCTCCTTTTTGCCATTCAGGACATGCTGAAAATCAAAATCGGGGAGACAACGCCCGACAGGAAGTTCACACTTCTTGAAACAAACTGCCTTGGCTGGTGCCACAAGGCGCCGGCAATGCTCATCAACGATGAGATTTACACAGAAGTAAGCCCGGAACGGGCGCGGGAAATTCTTACCGCATATATGAAAGAAAACCAATAAAGTAGAAATTATGTCATATTCCTATCAGTTAAAGAGGGTGGATTTCATTTTCAGAAATGAAAATGACTGGGAAAAAATCCTCTCTTCATCCATAAAAAGGAGACGCGATGAGCTGATCAACGAACTAATCAGCTCGGAGCTGAAAGGGCGCGGAGGTGCAGGTTTTCCTACCGGACTAAAATGGAAACTCACCGCCGAAGCAAAAGCGCCTGCAAAATATGTGATTTGCAACGCCGATGAAGGTGAACCGGGAACTTTCAAAGATAGGGAAATCCTTTCGCAGGTACCCTATAAAGTGCTTACCGCCATGGCCGTTTGCGGCTATGTCGTCGGGGCAAAGGAGGGGTTCATCTATATGCGCGGAGAGTATAAATTCCTTGAAGATGAGTTGAACAAAGCTATCCGGGAGTTTGAATATTATTGCCAGGAAATAGACCTTGAATTCAAAATCAAAATCTTCATGGGCAGCGGCGCCTATATTTGTGGCGAGGAGACTGCCCTGATGGAGTCGATGGAAGGGCGCCGGGGAGAACCTCGCAATAAGCCGCCTTATCCCACCCAGCATGGCTATATGGGCATGCCGACCGTTGTCAACAACGTGGAAACCCTTGTGCACACCTGGACAATTTTTAAATATGGCGCCAAAAAGTTCTATGATCTTGGCGTTCAGTATTCCCGTGGCACCAAGCTCTTTTCTGTTTCGGGCGATACGCCAAAACCCGGAATTTATGAGTTAGAGCTTGGCATGAGCCTTCAGGATTTTGTTCACGAATTTGGCGACGGAGATACCAAGGCAGTGCAGGTTGGCGGAGCTTCGGGTTTTCTTGTGCCCCGCAAAAAGTTTGGCGACACAGCCATCGGTTATGAAGGCAAATTAGTGGGAATATCCCTGCCAACCGGCGGCTCAATGATGCTCTTCAACAGCTCCCGCTCCATGTTTAACGTGCTGGATAACTACCTTGATTTTTTCCGTGAGGAATCGTGCGGACAATGCACCCCCTGCCGCGTGGGCTGTCAGCAGCTGCTCTTGGGAATAAAAGCGGTGAAGCGTGGCGAAAAACCAGCATCTTATTTAGATAAACTACTGAAACTCACGGAGACCATGCAGCTCACATCAAAGTGCGGTTTAGGGCAATCCGTGGCAAATTCATTCTCTTCAATTGTAGAAAATTTCAGAGAAGAGATGATTTATTAACCAATAAAACAGAGTTATTATGGGCAAAACAGTAAATATCAGTATAAACGGCTCTCCGGTCAAAATCGAAAAAGGGAAAACCATTCTTGATGCCGCAGACGGAATCGGAATCAAAATCCCAACCCTTTGCTACCACAAAGACCTTTGTGTGGCTGGAAATTGCAGGGTTTGCGTTGTGGAAGTAGTCGGGCAGAAAAGGCTTTCGGCAGCCTGTGCAACACCTTGCGAAGAGGGGATGGAGATACTCACAAACAGCCTGAAAGTGAGAAATTCAAGAAAACATATCATCGAACTACTTTTGGCTGAGCACAATGCAGATTGTACCAAATGTTACCGTAACGGCAACTGCGAACTTCAGGACTTGTCTTCCGAGTATAAAATCATGACTCAGGATTTTATTGAGCTGGCTCCGCTGAAAAACTACACCATCGACATGTTTTCTCCTTCCATTATGAAGGATGACAGCAAGTGTATCCGCTGCCAGCGGTGTGTACGCACCTGTGCGGAGCTTCAGGGAGTAAACGCACTCACCGTTGCCTATAAAGGTGACAAAATGAAAATCTCAACATTTTTTGAGAAACCGATGAATGATGTGGTTTGCACCAATTGCGGACAATGTATCATCCACTGCCCCACCGGCGCATTAATCGAAAGAAATTACATTGAGGAAGTGTGGGGTGCCATTTCTGACCCCACAAAGCACGTTGTGATTCAAACAGCCCCCGCTGTGCGCGTGGGTTTGGGCGAGGAAATGGGTATGGAGCCGGGTGAGCGCGTAACCGGAAAAATGGTGGCAGCGCTGAAAAGATTGGGTTTCGACTCGGTATTGGATACCGATTTCACGGCTGATTTAACCATTGTGGAAGAGGGAAGCGAGTTGCTTTCAAGGCTAAAGAAAGCATTGGTTGAAAATAACAAAGAAGTTAAATTTCCGATGATCACTTCCTGCTCGCCGGGCTGGATAAAATATATCGAGCACCTTTATCCGGAGTACCTGGACCATCTTTCCACCTGCAAATCGCCGCAGCAGATGTTCGGTTCGCTGGCAAAAACATACTATGCAAAAGCACGCAATCTTGACCCTGCCAAAATTGTTTCCGTTTCCATCATGCCGTGCACAGCCAAAAAATTTGAGGCGCACCGACCCGAAATGCACGACAGCGGCTACCGGGATGTGGACTATGTGCTGACCACCCGCGAGCTGGCAATTATGATCAAACAGGCAGGACTTGATTTCAAAAAGCTGGAACCGGCAAAATATGACCGGCTGATGGGAGACTCCACAGGGGCAGGCGTAATTTTCGGTGCCACCGGCGGCGTGATGGAAGCTGCATTGCGAACTGCCTATGAGCTGATTACCGGCAGAGATGTGCCGTTTGAAAACCTGAATATCACCCCGGTGAGGGGTGTTGAAGGGGTGCGTTACGCTTCCATAAAAATTGAAAATCCCCTGACGGAATGGTCATTTCTCGACGGCGTTGAGCTGAAATGCGCCGTAGCTCACGGTTTAGTTAATGCAAAACAGGTGATGGACGACATAAAAAATGGCAAATCAGACTTCCATTTCATCGAAATCATGGCTTGCCCCGGCGGTTGTCTCGGCGGCGGCGGACAACCCATACCGACAAATCCCGAAATCAGACGGAAACGTACCGAGGCAATTTATGCAGAAGATGCCGATTTACCCATCCGAAAATCACACCATAATCCTGAAATACAAAAGCTTTATAACGATTTCCTCAAAGAGCCGCTGGGCGAATTGTCGCATCAGTTGTTGCACACCACCTACACAAAACGGGAAAGATATTAAAGCTTTTTCGATTAAGGATCCGGCATTCCCGGGTCCTTTTTCTTTTCAGAAAATTCATCCTCCCTTCATTATTTGTATATTCGCGCCAATAAATTTCAATCAATTAACATCATGAAAAAAATATTCCTTATCGTTTTGTGGCTTATTCCTCTTTCGCTCTTCTCTCAGCAAATGAATGTAATAACCTTCAACATCAGATACGGCACTGCTCCCGACGGAGAAAACTCGTGGCACAACCGGATTGATATGGTCAATGGTCTGCTGCGTTTCCACGATGCCGACATATTTGGCTTGCAGGAAGCGCTCTATCAGCAAATTATTGATATTGAAAAGGGGCTGCCCGGTTTTGGCTGGTTTGGCGTTGGCCGCGACGATGGCGATAAGGCGGGGGAATTCACACCGATTTTCTATAATCAATCTAAATTCAAGTTGCTGGAACACGGAACTTTCTGGCTTTCGGAAACACCGGAAGCACCAAGCAAAAGCTGGGATGCCGCATTGAATCGGATTGTAACCTGGGGGCGTTTTAAAACCAAAAAAGGAGGAAAACAGTTCATCTTTTTCAACACCCATTTTGACCACCGCGGAATGGAAGCACGGAAAAATTCTGCCAAACTCATCTGGGAAAAAATTCAGGAAATCACTAAAAACAAGAATATTCCAGTGTTTGTAACCGGCGATTTCAATCTCTCGCCCGACTCGGAACCGATACTCCTGCTGAAAAATTATCTGCGGGACAGCTACGAAGTTTCCCAGGAACCGCCTTACGGTCCGATTGGAACATTTCAGGCTTTTAAAATTGATGCCGAACTGACAAGCAAGGTGCGCATCGACTATGTTTTTGTTAACGAAAAAGTTGATGTGCTGAAATATGCCACACTCACCGATTTCAAAGATTACCGGTTTCCTTCTGACCATCTTCCGGTTTTCACAAAAGTTCGTTTTAAATGAAAACCGCTTAATATTAATTTCATATTTAATAATTTAGTTGCTTCCTATCTCCGTTCCTGAGATAAAAATCTGCAATTTCGTCATTGCAATGCACATAAAGTTCATTATTAAAAAACAAACGTATGTTTAAAATAAAAACGCTGAACAAGATAGACAGTGAAGGACTTAACCTTCTTCCGTCAGACAATTATGAGATTGATACCGGCATTGAGTCGCCGGATGCAATAATCCTGCGCAGTTACAATATGCACGATATGGAGCTGATGCCGTCTCTGAAGGCAGTTGCGCGGGCAGGCGCCGGAATTAACAATATTCCCATTGATAAGTGTACCGAAAAGGGGATTGTGGTTTTTAATACGCCCGGCGCCAATGCCAACGGGGTGAAGGAGCTGGTGATTGCCGGTTTGCTGATGGTGTCGAGAGATATTGTTCAGGGTGCCGAATGGGCAAAAACGCTGATAGGAAAAGGCGACGAAGTGCCGGCACTGATTGAGCAGGGCAAAAAAAGTTTTGCCGGTCAGGAAATCCGGGGAAAGACCCTTGCGGTTATCGGATTGGGAGCCATCGGGATACAGGTTGCCAATGTTGCCTGGTATTTAGGTATGAAAGTTATCGGATATGACCCCTATATGTCGGTGAACCGGGCGCTGCAGCTCAGTAACCATGTGAAGTTCGTCAACGATATTCAGGCACTGCTCAGCCATGCCGATTATGTTACACTGAATGTTCCGCTGACGCACGAAACAAAAAACTACATTTGTGAAGAGCGGTTAAAAATCATGAAAAATGGTGTGCGCATTCTCAATTTTTCACGCGGCGGTCTGGTTGATTTGGATGCGCTGGAAAACGCCCTTGAAACCGGTAAGGTAGCGCGCTACATTACCGATTTCCCCAACGAACGGATACTGAAAATGAAAAATGCAATTGCCATTCCTCACTTAGGCGCTTCCACAGGGGAATCGGAAACCAACTGCGCAATTATGGCTGTGAAGCAGGTTAAAAATTTCCTTGAAAACGGGAACATTAAAAATTCGGTCAATTTTCCCGAAGCGGAAATGGAACGCAACGGCGGAGCCAGAATCCTGATTGCCAATCAGAATATTCCCAAAATGGTCAGCCAGATTTCCAGCGTTCTTGCCTCGGAAGGATTGAATATAGACAACCTGCTGAACAGAAAGCATGAAAACATTGCATACAACATCATTGATGTGAATGTGCCTGCTTTGGACCCGGGGCTTGAAGACAAGCTCATGACGATTGAAGGGGTTTTTATGGTACGTATCCTTCAGGCTTAAATCCACGCCTTGCAGAAAAGAGGAAGCTTCGGTATTCCTCTTTTTTGTTAACTTTGGGTTCTTTCAGAAAACAAATTAATAATTTTTAAAAAGAAGAAATATGAGTAAGCAAATTGAAACCAGAGCAGCAGACAATATTCGCATACTATCCGCTGCCATGGTTGAGAAGGCAAAATCCGGACATCCGGGCGGCGCTATGGGTGGAGCCGATTTCGTTCACATCCTCTATTCCGAATTTTTAAATTATGACCCCGACGATACCTCATGGGCAAACAGGGACCGCTTTTTCCTTGATCCCGGGCACATGTCGCCCATGCTCTATTCCGTATTGACAATGGCCGGTTTCTTCGAAATGGAAGATTTGAAAAACTTCCGCCAGTGGGGCAGCGTAACGCCGGGACATCCGGAAGTAGATATTTTGCGTGGAATCGAAAATACATCCGGTCCGTTAGGGCAGGGGCATACCATGGCTGTTGGCGCTGCCATTGCCGAAAAATTTCTGAAAAACCGGTTTGGCGACTGGATGTCGCACAAAATATACACCTTCATTTCAGATGGTGGAATTCAGGAAGAGATATCACAGGGAGCCGGGCGCATTGCGGGTTATTTAGGATTGGACAACCTGGTTATGTTTTACGACTCCAACGATATTCAGCTCTCCACAACCACAAGTGCCGTTTCAAATGAAGACACTGCAAAAAAATATGAAGCCTGGGGGTGGAAGGTAGTCACCATAGACGGAAATAATCCGGGACAGATACGGAAAGCATTAAAAGACGCCGGCGCCGAAATGGAAAAACCGACCCTTATTATCGGGAAAACGGTTATGGGCAAAGGTGCCGTTACCGAAGCCGGGGAAAGCTTTGAACATCAGGTTTCCACGCACGGCATGCCGCTTTCGGGAGCGGGCGCTTCTTTTGCCGGAACCATCAAAAACTTAGGGGGCGACCCGGAAAATCCCTTTGTGATTTTTGACGATGTGAAAGCTGTTTATGATAAGCGAAAAGAGGAGCTTGTTCAATATGCCAAAGAGAGAAAAGCTGCACAGGCAGAATGGGAAAAGGAAAATCCCGAACTTGCAGCAAAGTGGAACCTGTTCTTTTCCGGCAAGCTGCCGGAGTTCGATTTTTCGGCAATTGAACAGAAAGCTAACAACGCTACGCGCGCTGCTTCCGGCAACGTAATGGGCGCCATGGCAGGAAATATTGAAAACCTGATTGTGGCTTCTGCTGACCTCTCCAACTCCGACAAAACCGACGGATTCCTGAAAAAAACCACCGCTTTCACAAAGGACGATTTCAGCGGCTCTTTCCTGCAGGTTGGCGTCAGTGAGCTGACCATGGCGTGCTTAGCCAACGGAATGGCGCTGCATGGCGGCGTTATCCCTGTTTGCGGAACTTTCTTTGTCTTTTCCGACTATATGAAACCGGCAGTCAGACTGGCGGCACTCATGGAGCTTCCCGTGAAATATGTCTGGACGCACGACGCATTCCGCGTTGGCGAGGATGGACCCACCCACCAGCCGGTGGAGCAGGAAGCGCAAATCCGCCTGATGGAAAAACTCAAAAACCACAGCGGAAATAACAGTATGTTAGTACTGCGCCCCGCTGATGTGCACGAAGCCACCGTCTCCTGGAAAATGGCAATGGAGAACACGGCTACTCCCACGGCGCTGATTTTGTCGCGCCAGAACATCACAAACCTGCCGGTGAGCGGAGATGCCTACCAGTCGGCGCTGCAAACTAAAAAGGGAGCATATATCGTTGTGAAACCCGAAGGCACTCCTGATGTGGTTTTGGTGGCAAGCGGCTCGGAAGTCTCCACATTGGTTGAAGGCGCAAAGCTGCTCAGCGAAAGCGACCGGCTGAAAGTGCAGGTAGTTACCGCACCTTCTGAAGGACTTTTCCGCAACCAGCCCGACGCATATCAGCAAAGCGTACTTCCGGTGGGAATACCACGATTCGGACTCACCGCCGGACTTCCAGTTACCCTTGCCGGATTGGTTGGTGAAAACGGTAAAATCTGGGGAATGGAGTCGTTTGGCTACTCGGCACCATACACAGTTTTAGACGAAAAATTAGGTTTCAATGCCGAAAATGTTTACAAGCAGGTTTCAAAAATGCTGAAAAAGTAAAATTGCTAAAAAAACACGCAAAAAAATGCCGGTTCCAAAGAGCCGGCATTTTTTTATTCCCAGAGGGAAGAATTCTAAAATGTGTGTTGGTGTTTTCTAAATTTTTTAGCAAATGAGCTTCTGTATTCAGCTGATAAAAATAATGTATAAATGTAATATAGAACACTTTAATCTGGATGCTATACTATCAGTGGGATACAGAGTTAATCCAAACAAGGCAGCCAATCAGAAATTGGGGTTTGATTTTACACCAATTTTTGACTAATTTTGACTGTTTTGAAAAAAGGCAAATTATAGGTTAAACCCTGTGATTTTTATTTACAAACTTTATCAGGAAGTGTCATCAATTCTAAAAAAAATACTGTTATGAAGAAAAATATTGTTTTCGTTTTTTCAATTTTTCTTTTATGTTTCGCTTTTTCATGCACTCAAAAGCTGCCGTACCAGATTAACATTGCCACTTATAATTTAAGAATGGATACGCCGCGTGATAGTTTAGATTCATGGGAACATAGAAAAGAAAATGTTAATGGATTGATTCGTTTTCACGACTTTGATATTATGGGAACCCAGGAAGGATTTTATCATCAATTACAAGATATAGTTGCCCAGGGTGACTATTCCTATGTTGGTGTAGGACGGGATGATGGCAAGAACGAGGGTGAACATTCTGCTATTGTTTATAAAAATGAGCGTTTTGATGTATTGGATAGTGGCGATTTTTGGTTTTCCTTAACTCCCGAAGAACCTTCATTCGGTTGGGATGCAAATATACGCAGGATATGCTCATGGGCTAAGTTTAAGGATAAAAATGCAGATAAAACCTTCTATTTTTTTAGCTTACATTATGATCATCGCGGAAGAGAAGCACGAAAAAATTCCTCTTTGTTACTTCTTGATAAAATAAAAGAAATAGCAGGTAACAACCCGGTGTTCTGTGTTGGTGATTTTAACGCCAGACCAGATGATGAGCCGATTCAAATTATTTATGATGCAGATTTCCTGAAAGATTCACGCAAAGTTACACAGACAAAGCCGTATGGCACTGAAGGCACGTTTAACGGTTTCAGGTTGAACGCACCAATGAAGCAAAGAATAGATTATATCTGGGTCTCACCCAATATCACTGTTAACAAATATGGAGTACTTAATGACGTACATTACGGACATTTTCCATCAGACCATTTTCCTGTTATGATTAGCGCCAGTTTTTAGGAGAATACGGTAAAATGATAAATTACGGGATACTCCCTTTTTTAATTGGCACTTATCTTATAGGTTCCGCTTAAATTCAATTCCGGAACATATTTGGCAATTGTGCTATAAGGATGATGGATTAACAAGTACATGTTCCCATTATTATCACTTATAAGCATATTGCAGGGGTGAGGAGCGGCTGACATTATTTGAGTTGAAAATGAATCAGGAACATGAAAAAAAGTATCACGGAGCAAAAAAAGGAGTTGAGAAATAGGGTTTGGAAACTGAAAGCGGGGTATTCTTTTCAGCAAAAAATTGAAAAGTCGAAGCAAATTTTTGCGCAGATTGAAAAGCTACCCGTCTTTGTTGGTGCAAAAACCGTAATGTGTTACTGGTCAATGCCGGATGAGGTGGCTACTTCCGAATTTATCCTGAAATATTGGAATGAGAAAAAGTTTGTTTTGCCGGTGGTCAAAAAAGATGAGCTGGAGCTGAGGTATTTTGAGGGAGTGGACAGACTTAAACCCGGCAAATCTTTTAATATTTTGGAACCAACCGGAGAGGCTTTGGTAAGTTTTTCTGATCTGGAACTGATCATTGTTCCCGGAGTTGCTTTCGATAAAAACATGAACCGCTTAGGTCACGGAAAAGCTTATTACGATAAGTTATTGAGTAAAGTGAAGGTACATAAAATCGGCGTTTGCTTTGATTTTCAATTTTTTGATAATGTTCCTGTGGATATGCATGATGTGAAGATGGATCAGGTGATTTATGCCTGATTCCCCTAAAAACTTGGGATATCCGGCGCTAATTTTTGATTATGTTTTGGTATCATTTTTCAGACTGGTTTTTTATTGTTTTCCACACCGGACTAACGCTTTTTAATGTTTTTGGCTGGATTTGGAAGAAAACACGGCTTGCAAATTTTGTTACTTTATCAATCACTGCCGCTTCATGGTTTGGACTGGGAATATTTTACGGAATCGGATTTTGTCCGCTCACTGAATGGCACTGGCAGGTATTGGGCAAATTAAATCAAACAAATCTTCCGCATTCCTATATTAATTATCTGACTCACAGAGTTTTGGGAATAAGATTGGGCGATAAAACGGCAGATATAGTTACGGTGCTGTTTTTTGTTTTTTCAGTTGTTATGTCTGTTTATTTTAACTTTTTTACAAAAAGGCCCGGGCGAAGCCAAAAAAGCGCTTATTAAAAACAGGAGAACTCCAAGTACTATAAAAGCGCTGAAAATAAACATGTTGAGGTTAAATTCCGGAACTGCTCCCCAAAGAAAATAGGTCATTAAACCTTGCAGAAAAAGCAACAGCTCACTCAGAACAAAACCCAAAATATAGAAAGCAGTTGCCACGTAGATAACCGCTTTTTGTCTGCTCAAAAAACCTTCTGCGGATAAAAACATCAGCAGTGCTCCGCTGATTACGCCAAGCATCAGCAGGTGAATAAAACCAACCACAAAGTTTCTCGTTTGGATTGCAGCTTCAATAACCACCGGAAAAATTGAAAACGTCTGAAACAGCACTTTGATGAACAGCGATGCCAGAATGAAAATCCCCATCGTTTTTACAAAAAATGAAGCTTTTGAAAAAAAAGCATTGACGGGCGTTTTCAACGCCGTAAAAAGGTAATAAAAACCAACCAATTGCAGCAAAACGCCAACACCGTTTAAATAGTTGAAAAGAGCGTGCTTTATATACCAGCCAACCGGCAGGAAAAGCGTAAATATGATGGATACGGTCAGCCAGCTTAGCGCCTTTTTCAAAACGGGATCTTTTTGTAACGGATTTTTCTGAGTATAGTGAATAAGCAATCCGAAGATGCTGAGCAAAAACCAGCCGTCAAATTGGAAGTGCAGAAATACCTGAATTGCCGCATTATAAACATCGGAATTTTTGCCAAAGGCAACGATGGAAACCGGTATGAGCCAGATGCCCAAAGTGGAAATTACCATAAACCACAGCGCTGTTCGGATAAATTTTTTTGCATCGGAATTGAAAGGGCGTAAATCTTTCAAAATCAGCCTGACAAAAATGTAGGATGCAAAAATATGGATTGAGGAAAAAATAATGGAAAAAGCGGCATAGCCCTGAAAAGGAAAGCTGAATAGCATTCCCAAAACAGAGATTTGTGTAATGAAAAACAGATAGTTATAAACTTTTTGTTCCCTTTTCACATAGTGATGAACCAGAAATGCGTAAAGCATAAGATAGAGCCAGCCCAACATGGCGATATGCGAATGGGCATGGGTCAGGTATCGGAAATTGATTGCTATATTGCCGATAAAGGAGTAGCGTAAAATAAGACCCAAAGTAGTGGCAATGAAAAAGTTAAGCAGGCTGGTTATCACCAGTGATTTATTCATTTTGGGACTGTTTTGTGTGTAAAAATCACTATTCATGTCATAAGATTTGTTTTTACACCTGAATAAACTTCACCGGCACCGGACTTTCCTGCTTTAGTTTTTTCAAAAAGAGGTATTTCATTAACTTTTGGGATTTTGTTTTTGTGAGAAGAATAAGGAATCAATCCGACCGGATGAACAAAGTGATTTTTCTCTGTTGCATCTCTCCGATTGCCCGGGTATTGTACTTTATTATGATAATCTGCCGGCATGATGAAATTTTGGCTCACAATTTACCAAATTATTGCTATTAAAGCGTACAGGAATAAAAAGAGTGAAATCTATTTTTTGGAAATATCATTTTGGAGTTTGTTTTGAACCATATAGACACATTAGGACACATAAGTTTTTCTCTGTGGTTCTCTGCGCTCTCAGCGGTTAGTTTTCTTTTGGGTTTTTGTCACTAATTTACGAAGTTTCACTAAACGTTTTTAATATTATTTGAAACCCTGATACTCTTGCACTACTTCTAAAAATTTTTCTATTGTGTCCTAATGTGCCTATGTGGTTCACTCCTTTTTTCACGCAAAGACGCTAATTCTGTCTGCCTTCGACAGTCATTAATGCGCTAAATCTCCATCTAATCACAACTTAATCCCTATTAAATCTCCACCTAATCCCACTTAATCTCCATCTTCTCACAAAACCTTGCAATCATCTGTAAAACAATCAGCTATTGCCTATTTGCCGTTATTTTTGTTTTTGTTTGTCCACCAGTAGAGTGGGGGAATCAGGAAGGGCGCAAAAATCAGCGTTGAAGTCAGTCCTCCGATAATTACGGTTGCCAGCGGTCTCTGCACATCAGAGCCGATGCCGCTTGATGTGGCTGCCGGAACAAGTCCGAAAATGGCAAGAATCAGAATGGAGAGCACAGCCCTGAGCTGCTCTTTAGATATTTTGCTCACCCGTTTGGCAGTCAGTGGCGCCTGATAAGCTGATCTGTTCAGGGCGGAAACAATCAATACGCCTGCCATAACCGAAATTCCAAAAATTGAGACAAAACCCACTCCGGCGGATACGTTGAAATAGAGTCCGCGGATGAGCAGAGCAATCATTCCGCCGGCTAATGCAAACAGAACACAGCTGGTGGTAATCAGCGTGTTGTTGAAGTTTTTGAACAGCATAAACAGGAAAATAATCACTAAAATTAAAGTCAGCGGGATGGTAAAAGCCAGTTGCTTTCCGGCACGTTCCAGATTTTCATACTGCCCGCCGTAAATTATTTCGTACCCTTTGGGAACCGTTATGTTTTGATTAATTTTTGTTTGCAGTTCCCTTACAAATCCGCCCTGATCCCTGCCTCTGATGTTTGTGCGGACCGTAACCATCCGCTTGTTGCTGAAACGGTAAATATTGGTCTGTCCTTCTTCAAAATTGATTTCCGCCAACTGCTCCATCGGTATCAGCGAGCCATTTGCCGATGGCACAAGCAGCTTTTTAATTTCGTCAATATTATTTCTGAATTGCGGCAGATAGCGCACAATGATGTCATACCGTTTTATACCATCATACAGCGCCGAAATATGCTTTCCGCCTATGGCGGCTTCAATCATATTCTGAATGTCGGAAACATTGATTCCGTAGCGTGCTGCCTGCTGGCGGTTTATTTTTATTGCCAACTGATCCTGAGCCCCTTCCTGCTCAATATCAACGCCCTCACTGCCGGTCATTGATCTTACGATTGATGCAATGCTGTCGGCTTTGCTTCTCATCATTACCAAATCTTCGCCAACAATGGAAACGGCAAGGTCTGCCGCACTTCCTGTAACAATTTCCATCACCTGATCAATAATGGGCTGCCCGGTGGTGAAGCTGACACTCGGAAACTGCTGCTCCAAGTCTGTGCGGATTTGATTCACTAACTCTGCTTTTGAAATGGTATCGCTCCAGAGATGATACTCCTTCAGTCCGATCAAAATTTCGTTTCGGTTGGCAGGAAACGGGTCGGTGCCGTCGTCATTTCTGCCTGTCTGCGTGATTACAAAATCGACCTGAGGAAATCCCGAAATGATTTTTCTGAACTTCGGTGCATATTTGGCATTTTCCTGAATCGTTATTCCCGTAGGGAAATTTGCCCGAAGAAAAATGGAGCCTTCATCCAGTTCGGGCAGAAACTCGGTACCCAGTTTTCGTCCGAAAGAGATCAGCAACAGCACAATTCCAAAGCCGATAAGCACAGTTTTCCGGTGGTGTTTCACCAGTTTGAAAAGCGCTTTTTCATACAGAATTTCCACTCTTCCCAACAATCTGTTTTTTCGCTCCTTAAAGGGTTTCTCCGTGTTTGAAATGGATTTGTTGTAAACAAAAGAAATAATTACCGGAATAAAAGTCAGCGCGCCAATCATTGAGCCGACAACCGCAAAAGCCAGAGTTAGCGCCATGGGTGAGAAAAGTTTTCCTTCCACTCTGGTCATCAGTAGAATAGGCATATAAGCCAGAATAATAATTGTTACCGAAAAGAAGATTTCGCGCCCTACTTCCTGTGCCGATGTGAGCGTAATATGGATAATCCCACCCTCTTTTTCTTCGGGAGTTGCCGACCGGTATTTTCGGATCAGATGCTCTGCCATGATTACCGCCCCATCCACAATAATTCCGAAGTCGATGGCGCCGAGGGAGAGCAGATTTGCCGGAATTCCGGTGAACCGCATAATGATAAATGCAAAGAGCAGCGAAAACGGAATGGTCAGCGCAACCACAATCGAGCTTCTCAGACTTCCCAAAAAAAGGATGAGAATAATGACAACGATACTAACCCCCATAAACAGCGTGCGCCCGACGGTTTCGAGAGAATGATCAATTAAGAAACTGCGGTCATAGAGCGTTCTGATTTTAACGCCTTCGGGGAGTTCATGCTCCTGTAAATCTTCAATGCGCTGCTTTAACTCTGCCAGAACTTCGCTTGGATTTTCGTATTTTCTCAGCAGAATAATGCCTTCCACACCGTTATTCACGTCAATGTTTTGGTCGGGAATGGTGTAGCCTAAAACGCCGCTTGGCGGTGGTGGTGCAATTTCCACACTTGCCACATCGCTGATGAAAACAGGCACGCCGTTGACCGATTTCAATACAATATTTTCAATGTCGCTTTCATTTATGATTGCACCCAAACCCCGCACGGCAAAACCTTGTCCGCCACGCTCAATCAGGTTTCCGCCGGTATTCTGATTGTTGGCTTTTACGGCTTCTTCCACTTCGGAAATATCAAGATTATATTTTCTGAGTTTATCCGGATCGGTGAGAATATGGTACTGCTTCAGTGGTCCGCCAAAAGTGGCAATGTCGGCAATTCCCTGTGTTTGCAGCAGATAGGGAATGATGACCCAGTCCTGCAAATCCCGAAGTTCGGTAGGAGAATATTCCGGCGGCGCTTCCACAACGTAGCGAAAAATTTCACCCACGGCGGTGGAAAGGGGAGCCAGTTCCAGAACAACATCTTCCGGAAGCTCGGCGGTGGTTATCCGCTCCATCACCTGCTGACGGGCAAAATAGTCGTCGGTGCCGTCTTCAAAAGAGAGCTGAACAACCGACAATCCGAAAATTGTCCGGCTGCGGCTGTCCAAAACATTGGGCGTGTTTTGCAAAACCCGTTCAATGGGAACCGTAACCTGCTGCTCCACTTCCTCTGCTGCACGTCCTTCATATTGTGCAACCACAACAACGTTTGTGTCGGCAATGTCGGGGTAGGCTTCAATCTGTAGTTTTGTGAAACTATAATAACCTATTCCCATTAAAATCAAGCTGATGCCAACAACTAACCAACGGTTTCTCAGTGAAAATATCAATAAGTTTTTAATCATAATTTACCATTTTTCTACCCGGTGGGTTACGATGAAGCCGCCTTTGTAGTGCTTCCTGATTTCGGTGAGCGCTTCTTTCACTTTGTCTTCTTCATCAATAAAAGTGATGAGCAACGGCGGTTCATCAAATGAAAATTGCTGCCTGGGCTGTTTCAGCCGGTGTTGTTTCCCGAAACCCGAATGACCTACAAAGCAGGTGGCTCCGGCGACTCCATGAGTCATCAGCAATTTCATA
>CAYNOQ010000041.1:0-18139 GCA_964398855.1 uncultured Mariniphaga sp.
AAATCCGGCAACTACCTTCTCATAACGGACGTCATGCCCGGGAAATATCTGTTTGTAGTAAAGGGGTAAATGTTGGGAAATAGCGTGACCTTCCCTAAATAACGTTGACCGCTTTTGGTTAATACTCCCGACTTCGACACTGGGACACCCTAAAATGATTTCCAAAAATTCTCATCAAAAAGCTTACTGATTGATTTGTGTTTTGGAGTCAACGCATAGTTTTAGAAATCGTTTCTCCGCTTTGGGTAACTTTATGGATCCTCCCGCGAGAAACCTCAAAAAAGTGGACTAAGCCAATCAGAAATTGGGGCTTGATTTTGAACCAATTTTTGACTATTTTTGCAGAAAGGGTTGGATTATAAGTTAAACCCTATGATTAGTACTTACACACTTAACGGAATAGTGTCAATTTCTTTTTTCCAAAACCAATCCTCCTTAATTTATCTTCTTCCACTTCATCCCCCCTTCATCTCCACCTATTCTCCTCTTTCTTTCCTCCTCCCTTTCCTCCGGTTCTTCTAAACATTCATTTAACTTTCTTGTTGATTAATAGGCTTTAATGGCTTTTTTTAAAACGTATTTTGTGTTTTTTGTGAAAGCCATCACACGCAAAAGCTAAATCAGGGATGCCGAAAACTGAACAGAGTAGGCAGTAGCTAAATTTCAAAAAAATGAGATCAGTTGTCAGACAGTACACCAACGAAATGAAAAAACGATTCGGCTATTATGCAATCTGGAATCCGGGAGTTCCATTAGAAGTAGGCGATATCGGAACTTTTAAAAAAAATGAATTTACCCGGCGCTCCAATTTAAAAGAGCGAGGAATCAACTTCAAAATCCGTCCCGACAAAACAAAGATTGACCTGAATTACTCCACGTCACGAGGTGTTTCAGTATCAACCAAATTAGAAGGGAGCGCTCCCTTTGCGGGCAGTAAATTAGCAGAGATGGAAGCCGGACTGTTTGTCGAATTTAGCAAGGCAAATGCAACGCTGTTTAAGGCAAACAATACAACTTCCCCCTCCATAAGCGACATAATTAAGCTGAGTGAACAGGTAAGCAAGCTCTATCTTGAAGGAAAATGGGATGCAGAATTGGTGATAATCACAGAGCTTATTCATGCTGAAACTGCAACAATAATTATCTCGAACAAATCGAACGTAAAATTTGATTTAAAGGCAAATGCAAACATTAAGGCGTCTTCTTTTGACATTGCCGATGCCAAATTTAAGTTTTCATGCGATTTTCCCAACGGACTTGAATCACACTCCATAGCCGTGGAAAATCTCACCCCGCTGTTTAAGGCTATGACGCTGAAAACTAAAAAGGGACTTCCGCCGATATTGGACATCAGAACAGCCTTCGGTTCAGACGCCGTTCTTTCTGAGAGTAAAAAAACTCAGCTGAAAAACAATATTTATCTGGATTATATTTCCGAAGAAGATATGGAGTAGGGGCTGTTTCGGGAATTATTGAGCACAAAATAAAAAAGCAGGTTATCAGCCTGCTTCCTTAATATTTTTCAATTTTATTAATACGTTAATACTCATCTTCGTTGAAGAAGAAATCATCCTTGCTTGGGTAATCGGGCCAAATATCCTCGATGCTTTCATAAATTTCGCCCTCGTCTTCAATTTCCTGTAAGTTTTCAATTACTTCAAGCGGCGCCCCTGAACGAATGGCGTAATCTATTAATTCATCCTTAGTTGCCGGCCAGGGTGCATCTTCCAATTTCGAAGCCAATTCAAGAGTCCAATACATTTCAATGAATTTTTGTGGTTAAACTCGCTTTATAAAAAACGCGAATATAGTAAAAATAAATGCGAAAAAACCAACATGAATTCTTTTCAGAATTGTTTCCACGGCACGTCCTGAACTCCGCTGATGGCGCCCATTTTACGCGCCAGCACAAAAAAGAGATCGGAAAGACGGTTGATATATCTGATAATTTCGGGCTGTGCATTGTCATTTTCGGCAAACTCAAGAATTCGCCTTTCGGCTCTGCGGCAGACCGTTCGCGCCACGTGACACTGTGCCGCAGCCAAATCTCCGCCGGGCAGAATAAACTGTCTCAGTTTTGGCAAATCCTTCTCCATTTCGTCGATCGCTTTTTCTATATAAGCGATATGATTTTCGGTAATTGCCAATTTTTCGGTGATTCTTTGCCCTTTCGCATCAGACGCTAAACGTGAACCAATGTTAAACAGTTTATTCTGAATTTCAACAAGCAGCGTTGAAACATCATCAGGTATTTTACAGGAGCGGATTACGCCCACAACGGCATTCAGCTCATCAATTGTTCCGTATGCCTCAAGCCGGGGGTCATATTTTTTAACCCGTGTTCCGCCAACTAATCCGGTTGTGCCGTCATCACCGGTTTTCGTATAAATCTTCGCCATTTGTTACAGTGTTAATAAACAGGATTGTGGTTGATTTCGTCGGATTCAACCTCTCCGTCTTTAAGTCTGATAATCCTGTGTGCATGTTCTGCAATGTTCTGCTCGTGGGTAACCATAATGAGCGTATTTCCCATTTTGTGAATGTCTGAAAAAAGCTTCATAATTTCTGTTGAAATCGTTGAGTCGAGATTTCCGGTAGGTTCGTCAGCCAATAAAATGGATGGCTTGTTAACCAATGCGCGGGCAATTGCCACGCGCTGACGCTGTCCCCCCGAAAGTTCATTGGGTTTGTGGTCCATTCTGTCGGCAAGCCCGACATCGGTGAGGGTGCTGATTGCCCTGCTCTTTCTCTCCTGTTTCCTCACTCCGGCATAAACCAACGGCAGCATCACATTTTCCAAAGCTGAATTTCTGGGCAGCAGGTTGAACACCTGAAAAACAAAGCCAATTTCAGAATTTCGGATTTCGGCAAGCTCATTATCAGAAAGATGGCTAACATCCCGGTCATTCAGAATATAAGTGCCGGCGGTAGGCGTATCCAAACAGCCGATGATATTCATCAATGTGGATTTCCCTGACCCCGAAGCGCCCATAATTGCTACATATTCACCCTTGTAAATATCGAGAGAGACCGAACGGAGCGCCCGGACAACCTGAGTGCCGATTTTATAGTTTTTGGTTATATTTTCCAGATGGATAACTTTCTTTTTCATCTAAATTTTTTTCGGATTTATGGAAAGTGCAGCTACATAATATTGGTATAAACCGCCTGCACATCATCATCTTCTTCAAGCTTGTCCAACATTTTTTCAATCTCATCCAACTGCTCCTCGGAAAACTCCACCGGATCGTTGGCAAAGCGCTTCAAAGAAGCCTTTTGCACTTCAATATTCAGTTTTTCCAATGCATGGTTTAATTCGCCAAAGTTGGTGTAGTCTGCGTAAGCGTAAACAGTGCTGTTGTTCTCTTCAATCTCCTCCAATCCGGCATCAATAAGTTCTAATTCAAGCTCTTCCAAATCCATGTTTTTTAGTTTTTCAAACTCGAAAACAGCTTTTCTGGAAAACATAAATTCTAAGGAGCCGTTGGGAACCAATCCGCCGCCGGCTTTATGGAAATAACTTTTCAGATTTGCCACGGTGCGGGTGGAATTGTCTGTGGCGCACTCCACAAAAACCAAAACACCGTGCGGACCTTTTCCTTCGTAATTTATTTCGGAAAAATCGGCGGCATCCTTGCCCGAAGCGCGTTTAATTGCTGCATCAATATTTGCTTTCGGCATGTTTTGAGCTTTGGCATTCAGAATTGCAGTGCGAAGAGCTGCGTTCATGTCGGGGTCAGGTCCCCCGTCTTTGGCTGCAATAGTGATCTGTTTTGCCAGCTTCGGAAAAATCCGCGACATCTTATCCCACCGCTTTTCCTTTGCCGCCCTGCGATATTCAAATGCTCTTCCCATAACTCAACGATTTTTATATTGTTAGTATATATTATAACTCTTTTCCTAAATATATTCCCGCGATTTTATCCCCATGTAAGTTTCAGAGATGCAGATTTCCAACCTGCAGTTGCGGTTTTGCCGCCATCTCTCCTCACTAAATACTCCGCCAACGTTATTCCCGCCAAAGGGTGGAAATCTCCCACGCTAAGATAAACACACGGATAAGCATTTTTTTATTGCAAATTTGATAATTTAATCACTGCTGCCAAAACAAAACGACAAAATTATAATTCCCTGTGAACAAGCACCACATTAACGGGGAAATTTTGCAGGTGTGCAGCCAGATTTTCGGCGGCATATACCGAGCGGTGCTGTCCGCCGGTGCAGCCAAAATTCACTGACAAATGTGTAAATCCACGCTCTAAATAATTTTTCACCGACTGCTCCACAAGCGTTATAACCGGCTTCAAAAACAGTTTCATCTCCGAATTCTGCTCAATAAACTGCTGCACTTTCAGGTCTTTTCCGGTGAGGGTTTTGTATTCGGCATGTCTCCCCGGGTTGTTCAGCGCCCGGCAGTCAAAAACAAATCCGCCACCATTCCCGGACGGGTCTGCCGGCACTCCTTTTTTAAAGGAAAAGCTGGTGACCCGCACCGTCAGGCTACTCCGTGACTGACCAATCTCTTTCAAAATTTCCGATTCCGTCAAAAGGTGCAAAACATTTACCAATTCGGGCAGCTCCACCGGAAGTGCCAGACCGGCAAGCAGATTTTTCAGATTTTCAATTGCGTAGGGAATACTTTTCAAAAAATGCTCTTTACCCTCATAAAACCCTCTGAATCCGTAAGTTCCCATTGCCTGAATAATGCGAACAAGCACAAAACCAATAAAATAGGAGGTAAACTCCTTCTCATTAACCGGAATATAATTTTTCAGCTCATCTATATAAACCCGGAAAAGCTGTGAGCGTATCTCCTGCGGAATATCTGCCTTGCCGTCATAAAGCAGTGATGCAAGATCGTATTGAAGCGCGCCCCGCCGTCCGCCCTGATAGTCGATAAACCACACCTCGCCATCTTTGAGCATCACGTTGCGCGACTGAAAATCGCGGTAGAGAAAAAAGTCGGAAGGCGCAGAAAGCAGGTAGTCGCTAAATGCCTGAAAATCATCTTCCAATGCCTGTTCGTCAAATGGGATTTTGGCTAATTTCAGAAAGTAATATTTGAAATAGTTCATATCCCACATCATCGACTGCTTATCAAAAGCGGGACGCGGATAGCAAACCGAATAATCCAGATCCCTGCCTGCCTCAATCTGAAACTTTGGCAAATTCCTCAACACTTTGCGGTATTCGGCAACAATCGTTTCTGAAAATCCCTCTGTTTCACGAACCTCCGACATGAAATCAAACAAAGTTACATTCCCCAAATCTTCGAGAAGATATTTTTTCAAATCGGAACTCACTATATAAATTTCCGGCACAGGCAATCCTTTCTGCCTGAAGTGATTGGAAAAAGAGAGAAAGGCGGTATTCTCCTTAATATCTGCATTGTATGCGCCAAGTACCGAACGATTCCGGTTTCCCATCCGGTAATATTCCCGGTAGGAACCAGATGGCGGCAACATCGAAAAAGTTTCAACTTTTTCCTGGAAATGATTTTCAAACAGTTGAATTAATTCTTTTTTTACTTCGTTTTTCAAATTGACGGCAGTTTAAAGATTAAACGTATTTTTATGCTCTAATTTAATTGAAAATGGCTCAATCAAAATCCAAAAATACCCAATTTTTAAAAATACTCCGAATT
This sequence comes from uncultured Mariniphaga sp., assembly GCA_964398855.1. Taxonomy (GTDB): domain Bacteria; phylum Bacteroidota; class Bacteroidia; order Bacteroidales; family Prolixibacteraceae; genus Mariniphaga. The sequence goes on from CAYNOQ010000041.1 coordinate 5,645, forward strand.
TTTGCCCAATTGTCAGGCATAATTTTTATTGTGACGCTGATTCTTGCTTTCACGACACTCCCTTTTTGGGGAATTCACTGGCTTGGCACCAGCAAAACCGTATTTGACCAAAAACCATCAGTCATCATCCTGCTTGGCGGCGGGGGCATGCCCAGCGAAAGCAACCTGATGCGGAGCTGGTTTACCGCCAAAGCGGCAGGCAGCTTCCCCGATGCGCAGGTTATTATTGCCATGCCGGGCAGCTTGTCCGATAGCCTGAGCACTCCGCATCAAATTGAAAATGAGCTGACTATGCGGGGAGTCAATCCGAAGAAAATTCAGTTTGAAAACAGGGGAAAAAACACGCGGGCACAGGCGCTGAATTGTGCAGAAATTACGGATACTTCGCTCTCCGTTTTGTTGGTTACCTCCCCGGAACATACCCGCCGGTCTGTGCTCAGTTTTCAAAAAGCGGGATTTGAGCAAGTTAATGCGCTGCCGGCATTTGAAAACGTTTCCGAAGCAGATTTAAAGTTCAGCGATCGCGAGTTAGGCGGTCGTGAAATTGTCATTCCCGGAGTGGGCAAAAACATGCAGATGCGGTATCAGATATGGAATCATCTGAAATATGAAGTCAGTTTTATGCGGGAAATATTGGCATTGGGCTACTACAAACTGAGGGGCTGGATTTGAAATATGATGAGACAGAAAATGGATATATTCTTACAAAATCTTAATTTTGGGGTACCATAATAAATGAACTCTTATGCAACCTGCTTTCAATCAGCTTAAAGCGCAATTAGACGGAGATTTGTTCACCGACAACGTGCAGCGCGTTCTCTACTCCACCGATGCTTCGCAATACCGGGAAATTCCATTGGCTGTTACCCGCCCCAAAAACAAGGGCGACATCAGAAAAATCATCGCTTTTGCCCGTCAAAACAGCACTTCTGTTATTCCGCGCGGTGGCGGAACTTCACTTGCCGGACAGGTTGTGGGTCCCGGAATTGTTGTGGACATATCGAAATACATGAATAAAGTTTTAGAAATAAACGCAGAAGAGCGCTATGCCATTGTGGAACCGGGCGTTGTGCTGGCTGAGCTGAACCTGATGTTAGCTCCCCACGGACTGCAATTCGGACCTGAAACATCAACCGCCAACCGTTGTGTTATCGGCGGCATGTTGGGAAATAACTCCTGCGGCTTGCATTCGCTCATATACGGCAGCGTGCGCGAACATGTTCTGGAGGTGGACGCCATCCTTTCGGATGGTTCCGAAACAACGTTCAAATCGCTCACTAAAGCGGAGTTTCATCAAAAACTTAACGGAAATCCCAATACACTGGAACGCTCTGTGTATCAGAATATTTATGAAATGCTGTCCGATCCGGAGAACCGACAGGAGATTCGGGAAAACTTTCCCGATCCGCGGATTACGCGCCGGAATATGGGTTACGCCATTGATATATTGTTAGATTCGGAAATTTTCAGAGAAGGCGGCGAACCGTTTAATTTCTGCAAACTGCTTGCAGGTTCAGAGGGAACGCTTGCTTTTTCTCACCGCATAAAGCTAAATCTCATTCCGTTGCCTCCCAAACATATCGGGCTGCTTTGCGCTCATTTCGAAACGCTGGAAGAGTCGCTGCAGGGCAATTTGATTGCGCTGAAGCACAATCCGGGAGCCATCGAACTGATGGATGACATTATTCTGCAATGTACCAAAGAGAACATCGAACAAAACAAAAACCGCTTTTTTGTGAAAGGCGACCCCGGCGCCATGCTGATGATTGAGTTTGCCTGCGAAACGGAAGAGGAACTCAGCATGAAGGCAGCCGCTCTTGAAAAGGAGCTGCGGGAAGTCGGATTGGGTTATCACTTCCCGCTGATCACCGGCGATGAAAACATCAAACGGGTGTGGTCGCTGCGCACTGCCGGATTGGGTCTGCTGTCAAACATTCCGGGCGACCGCAAAGGCGTTCCCGGAATTGAAGATACAGCAGTCGCTCCCCAAAATCTGCCCGACTACATTGCCGATTTCAAAAAAGTACTGAAAAAACTTGGTCTCACCAGTGTTTATTATGCGCACATCGCCACAGGGGAAATTCATTTCAGACCGCTTATTAATTTCAAAGACCCGAATGATGTCAAACTGTTTGATATGCTGATGAATGAAGTGGCGGCATTGGTGAAAAAATACCGCGGCTCCATGAGCGGAGAGCACGGCGACGGCAGGGTGCGCGGGAAATTTATTCCCTATATGTTGGGCGAACACAACTATAAATTGCTGAAAAAACTCAAAAAAACGTGGGACCCGGATAATATTCTCAACCCGGGAAAAATTACCGATACGCCATCCATCACAGAAAGTTTACGGGTCATTCCCGGAAAGCCAACTCCCGAATATGAAACGGTTTTTGATTTTTCCAGATATAAAGGTTATTTCCGGAGTATTGAAAAGTGCAATGGTTCAGGCGATTGCCGCAAAAGCGAAATCATAGGCGGCACCATGTGCCCAACCTACATGGCTACCCGCGACGAAGATAAAAGTACGCGCGGACGGGCAAATATTCTTCGTGAATTTCTCTATTCTCCCAAAAAGGATAAACCTTTTGATCAGAAGGAGATTTACAATATCCTTGACCTCTGCATCTCCTGCAAAGCCTGTAAAGCCGAGTGTCCTTCAAACGTGGACATGACCAAACTGAAAGCAGAATTTATGCAGCAATACTATGATATTCACGGTATTCCGCTGCGCTCACGGCTGATTGCCTATCTGCCGCAACTCAACCGGCTGGCGGTGTGGATTCGTCCCATTGCAAACTTTATGATGCACACCTCTCTGTTCAAAAAGGCTATCGGCATCGCCACACCGCGAAATCTGCCCTCGCTGTCCAAAAAAACATTGTCAAATCTGGCGCGCAAAAATAATTTCCTGCCGGAAACGGAGCCGAAAAAAAGGGTTTATCTCTATAATGACGAATTCACCAATTTCAACGAAAGCGATATCGGAATCAAAGCCATTTTTCTGCTGACTAAGTTAGGCTACGAAGTGAAAATTCCAAAGCACAGGGAGAGCGGAAGGACTTTTCTCTCCAAAGGATTGGTGCGCACTGCCCAAAAAATTGCAACAGAAAATGTAAACCTGCTGAAGGATATTGTTACGGATGAAACGCCGCTGTTAGGCATTGAGCCGTCAACTATTCTCACCTTCCGTGATGAATATCCCGAGTTGGTCAATGAAGCGTTGCAACCCGCTGCAAGGAATTTAGCCCGGAATGCGCTACTTTTTGAGGAGTTTTTCTCGGCTGAAATTGAAAAAGGAAACATTTTGCCGGAACAGTTCACTGATCAAAAAACAGAAATTCTGCTTCAGGGTCATTGTCAGCAAAAGGCGGTGGCAAGCACTGCACCCACCATAAAGATGCTTTCATTACCGAAAAACTACTCCGTAAAAGAAATTCCGTCCGGTTGCTGCGGCATGGCAGGTTCATTCGGCTATGAAAAGGAGCACTACGAGCTTTCCATGAAAATCGGTGAAATGGTGCTGTTTCCCGCTATCCGAAAAGCTTCTACAAACTGCATCATTGCAGCCCCCGGAACCTCCTGCCGCCACCAGATAAAAGATGGAGCCGGAAAAAATGCCAAACATCCGGTGGAAATTCTGTATGAAGCGCTGGGTAAGAGAGGAGGAAAGAAAGAGGAGAATAGGTGGTGATTAAGTGGGGATGAAATGGAGATTAAGGAGCATTTGCAGTAAAAAAATACAGAGTGATTATTATCAGGAATCTGCAAAGAGGCAACATCAGCACTCGTCCCCCTTAATCCCCCCTGCCTGCCGGCAGGGGGGATTAAGGGGGATTGGTTTTCAAATTAAGAATCTGCGTAAATCTGCGAGAAATAAATCACACAAGAAATGCCATAAAAACCATTGAAAAAATTTTGCAAGATTTAGTGGCAAATTAATAAAAACAGAACGCTGATGCCACGGATGAGCAGGCTCAACACGGATATTTACGGATTAAGAATCAACGAAAAATTCTGCAACAATCAGCGAAATCTGCGGGAGACTATTTGCAAAAAACCTGTTAATTCCACAGTCTTGATACCTGACACTCTATATCTTGTGCCTCTCTTCGGGTATCTATCTATTTCAAAATATTGAAGCTAAAATTCGTAATACAAACCGGTGTAAATCCCAATCCGGTATGGTCTGAAATCAACATCACGGTTTTGATTGATGGAGTTCAGGTAATAATTCAGGCGCGGCTCAACGGCAATGGAGATATTTTTACTCAGTGCATAGTTCACCCCCACCCCAACGGTACTCAGCACGTTCACAGCAGAAATATCACGGGTTTTGCCAACATTCTGCATTCCGTACTCATTATCAAGGTAAGCCTTATTGCCGACAACCACTCCGGCATTCACGCCACCCATCAGCTCGATGCCAATCTTCCGGTCAAGAAGCAGATAGCGCACATAGAGCGGAATTTCCACAAAATCAAACACCTGAGACAATTCTCCCTGAGACAGCAAAGGTGTGGCAGATTTCATCATAACTTCCATTTCACCAGCAACTTCAGCCCCTTCAGGGAGATTTTCAAACTCAACAACCCCGGCAGTGCTGTTCATCATCAGCTGGTTATCATCAAGGTTGAGCGGCACATTAAAGTACAAATCTCCGGAAGCAAAGAACATTTCACTCTGCGGCTGCATTTCAGCCAACATTGAAGAAATTCCGGAATGCTTGCCGTTTTGCGCATAGTAAACTCCGCTTTCGAGCCGTATTTTTTTCCCGGTTTTATACTGCACCGAAAATCCTCCGCTCAAATTGGCATTTCCTTCATTCTCCTGATAGGTCATGCTGCCGGCATAGTCTGCATCATGCTTTGCCGTGTAGGAAGAATAGCCGGGAGATACATTTACGCCTAACTTCCAGCCGCTGTGATCCCTCTTAGCAGAAGCAGATTGGGTGCGCACATTTTCGGCAATCAGATCGCTCTCCCATTTTTCGGGAAGAACTTCTGTCTTTTCTTCTGCAAACCGTAAAGTTTCAGCAACATGCTTTTCACCACCAATTTTCGGTTCTATTGATGCAATCATATTCATCTCGTGCTCTCCGGTCAGGGCAACGTACCCGGGCAAAATCACTTCTCTGGTGACGATAGCCGGTTTTTCTTCTTCTTTTGATTTATATGAAATAAATTCGTCCGGAGTTGCTTCTGCCAAAAACTGACCGGAAACCTGAGTCCCCTCATCAATATGTTGTTCTTCAGAAGAAATTTCAGTTTTTTTCGCACTTTCCGTTTTTTGCTCAATCTCCGTATTAATCTTTTCTGATTCAGCTATCTGTGGCAATTCAGCTTTTTGTACATCGTAAAAAAGCCATCCGGCAACCAAAGCCATGGCAAGTAACGATGCTGCCGCCACCCGGGCATATAGCATCGTCCTTTTCCTGCGGCGATTTTCGGCAAGTCCGGCGCTGACATTCTCCCACAGAAAAGCCGGCGGGTCTTCCGAAAACCCCTCTAACTTTTCCTTGAAAATTTTGTCTATGTTTAACTCATCCATCATACTGTTCTTCAATTTGCTTTTGACTCCACTTTACCATAAAGCTCATTGACTTTACGTTTTAAAATACTCCTTGCCCGTGCAAGGTTCGATTTGGATGTCCCCAGCGACACCCCCAAAGTTTCACTTATCTCCCTGTGATTCATATCTTCAATTGCATAAAGATTAAAAACCGCGCGATAGCCCGGAGGAAGTTCCTGAACCAGTTTCAGCAACTCCTTTGCCTCTAACTGCTCCAGAACATCATCTGTTTCCGACAAGCTTTCATGCTCTCCAATATCTTCAACCAGATATAAAGTCTGTTTTTCTCTGAGTCTTCCCAACGACACATTCACCATAATTCTTCTCATCCATCCTTCAAAAGAGCCTTCGTGCCTGAAGCTTTTAATTTTTAAAAAAACATTGATAAATCCATCCTGCAGGTTATCTTCCGCCTCACTCCGGTTTGTTGCATAGCGCAGGCAAACTCCGAACATTTTCGGTGCAAACATCCGGTAAAGCTTCTCCTGTGCACGTGCATTACCTGAAGCACATTCGTTTATAATTTGTTTCAGATCTTCCAAATCAAGTCTGCAAAATTTCTTTGCAAATTTAAGGATTAATTCTGCGATGTTTTTCGCATAAACTTCCTCTCTTTTTATAGTTTATTGACTTTGAACAATTTCAGTTTATTTTATTTTAAACTCTAAACTCAGGTTAATGTTGTAAACAAAATTATAGTGATCTTCCGCTATCAGATTATCTGAGCCTGCCAGAGCGTAATTGCCGGAAGAAAAGGAGCCATTTGATATTTTATATTGCTGAATTCCGGGTTGTCCATATATTTTTACGCCAAAGCTGTCTGAAATTCTAAATTGATAACCAATCTAAAAAAACAAACAAGTACCTGTATATAAGGATGTAGGTTCATAATCTCTTTCACTCCGTACTCTATCTTTCGATGCATCAGACAACCAGTTGAAATTCAGCATTTCCCAGCGAACCCCGGCAAAAAGCCCTTTATCAAAAGGATAAATCACAAAATCTCCAAATAATCCAACAGAAGAAGCTTCCAGTTCAGACAACTTATCAAAAGTAAACTGATAGGAGCGGTTGTTTAATCCCACTTTTATTTCGCTGTGTCGGTTAAATGTTCTGAAATCGGATTTCAAGTACAATTCTCCCTGAAAAGTATTGTAATTATTATATCCACCTCCCAATCCAACAGAAAGGGAATCCAGAATTCCCGCATAAGCGACTGAGGTAAAAAGAGATGCAAAAATTACTAATAAATATTTTCTCATTTTCATTAATATCAAATTTCTGAATCCTTATTTATAAATTTGCCAAAAACAATGAATAGATACATTAACCTGCAAAAGGGTTGCGTTAAAAAATATTTTTTTTATCCCACGCAACCATTTTGCGCCGAAAAGCATCATAAAGTTATTGTCTCCAATTAATAAAAAAAGAATTATGAAACCTATATCACTTCTTATTCTGGCAATGTTGTTCCTGTTTCCGGGAAGCTGCAATCTGCCTGACAGCGCTGATGATAATGAAATAATTGTTACAGAAAAGACTGCCCGGCTGATTGATGCCGAAAATAATTTCGGTTTTGAACTCTATCAAAATATTTTTACTTCGGATAATGATTACGAGAATATCATGGTTTCACCGCTGAGCGTGAGCCTGGCGCTGGCAATGACCTATAATGGCGCCGACGGCGAAACCAAAACTGCAATGGAGAAAGCGCTGAAAGTTTACGGGCTGACACCTGAAGAAATCAATTTGTCTTACTATGAGCTGGTGAACGCTTTAAAATCCTTAGACAAAAAAGTTATTCTGGAAATTGCCAATGCCATTTTTTATCGTGAAGATTTTCAGGTGGAAAACGAATTTGTAACCACCAACAAAAAATATTATTCAGCTGAAGTTTCAGCGTTGGATTTTCAAAATCAAAAAAAAGCGCTCTCCGTCATAAACGGGTGGGTTGCAAAAAAGACGAAAGATAAAATCGAATCCATCCTTGACGAAATATCTCCGGCTCATGTAATGTTCCTGCTGAATGCTATCTATTTTAAAGGAGTCTGGCAAACCGAATTTAACAAAAAAAACACAAAAAAACTTCCGTTTTATATTGAAAACGACAAAAGTATTGAAGTTGAAACCATGCAACGAACGGATTTCATGCCCTACGCTTCCAACGAACTGTTCAGCGCCGTTCAGCTCCCCTATGGCAAAGGAAATTACAACATGTATGTTTTCCTTCCTCAAAAGGATAAAACTATTGCAGACATCGCTGGCAAGCTGAATAAAGAGAACTGGGGCAGCTGGTTAGCTGGTTTTGGTGAAACGCAAAAGGTAGATATTAAACTTCCGCGTTTTAAATATGAATATGAAATCACACTGAATGATATTTTGACTGAAATGGGCATGGGCATTGCTTTTTCTTCAAGCGCCGATTTTCGAAAAATAAACATAAACGGTGGTTTGTGCATTGATTTTGTCAAGCATAAAACCTTTATCGAAGTGAATGAAGAAGGAACCGAAGCCGCCGCTGTAACCGTTGTTGGCATAAGAGAGACCTCAGCCATAGACGAACCGGAAATTGTTTATTTTACCGTGGACAGACCCTTCATGTATGCCATCACAGAAAAAAGCACAGGTGCAATTCTGTTTATGGGAACCGTGAAAAATCCGGATAAAAATTAATTCCATTAAAATTTTCCACTGAACCGCAGGCTGAAATTTCGGGGAGACTGAATATCTCCCGGACGCCCCATATATTCCGTGTTGGTGGCGTTTTTCACGACAAATGATATGTCGTATCGGGGTGTTATTGAATACCTTAAGCTTATATCGGAGAGCCAGTAACCTCTGTTTTTATGAATCCAGTAATCGTAGAAACCGGGCAATATGTTCTCCCGTGTGAGTTCGTTTACAAAAACATCATCAATATTCAGCAATTTCGATTTTGCATAAATCCCAATTCCCAATTCGGTTTTCCGGTAAGCTGTTGAAAAATTAAAAACAGTTGAATGTTTTCGCCGGTATTTCAGCATCACATCGCTGTTTTTACCTGTAACACGATTAAATTCAACAGGATACATAAACGTATATCCTCCGTTGAAACTGTGCATAAATCTGCCGGTTGAAGCGGTCAGTGCAAGCTGTATTTCGCTTCCGTAAACTCTTGAAGCTTCCTGGTTTTCAGCTCTGAAACCGAAGCTAAACGTTTCCGTGCCGGAATCGGGATAAATCCCGAAAATATATTCAATCATCTCTGTGCTTTGCAGATAAAAAAGTGCAGCATCGAGAAATCCATTGAAATATTCCGTTGCAATTCCCTGTTTTATACCGACTTCCGTGTTCCATCCCTTTTCAGGTTTGATATATGGATTGGGAAAAATTTTAACGGAGCCGAGTGTGGTTGCTGCAAATTTTTCGGCAATTGACGGGAAGCGGTAACCTTGTCCAAAGGAAGCTCTCAAAAAAGTGTAGTCCATCGCCCTGAAATTCAAGCCCGCTCTGAGCAAAGGCACTAACTTGTCGAAGTCGCCATCCAATCGGTTTTGCTCCATTCTGACGCCGGCAGTAAGCCGCAACCGGGCAGAAGCTGCATAATCCAGCTGACTATAAATTCCGGCGTTCCATGCCCGGTGATTGCCATAGAATTTTGAATGAACACGGGAAATGTTTTGTGAAAAACCGGAATTCAGGCTGAATTTTCTGTTGAATTGATGAAAAAACTGATATTCTGAAAAGAAGCTGAATGTTTCACTGTCGTTTTGTTCAGAATATGGATATTTATTATCGGAAAACTGCAACCGTCCCCTGAAATCGTGTCTGCTCTTTTTCCCTTTTTTAAAGGAAACAAACGGATCTAATGCAAAAAAATTCCCGTGCAGCTCAATAGCTGTCGCCTCCTGCTGTTTCAGCGCCCCGTCAGTTGCATTTTCCCACAACACAAAATCTGTTTTTTCATTAGTGCCGCCGTTGAATGACAAGCCATAGGATAAGCCGTCCACGTTACTGTTCCGGTGTTTCAGCTTAAAATTCATGCGCAGCAGCCTGTCACTGTTCAGTTTCCGGTATCCGTTATCATTCAGCAGATAAGCTCCGATTGCCAGGTCGGTATTTCCCAGTTTTCGCAAGTGCGAAAACGAAGAACTCATAAAAGTCCGCGGTGCTGACCACCACTTCCAGGCTCTGTTTGCGGGCGGTCCGAAAATTCCGGTTTCTGCATAAAAACGGGTAACCGGCGTTTCCGTTGCATCAGCCGTCCTGAAATTAATGACCCCGTTGAGCGCTGACGAACCGTAAATCACAGAAGAAGCTCCCTTGATAATTTCAATCTGGGAAATGTTTTCCATGGGCAGAAACTGCCAGCGAATATTTCCGGCATCGGCAGAAATCACCGGTAAACCGTCAATGAGCGCAAGCACACGGCTTCCCGCTCCATAGCTGAATCCGCTTCCCCCACGCACAGATGCCTGACCATCCAGCACTTCTATACCGGAAGTCTTGGTAATCAGCTCCCTGGTATCGGAAATATGATTTTCCGACAGGAAACCGGGTCTTATCACATTCATGGAGACGGAAAGCTCGGAAATGCGCTGTTCAACGCGTCCGGCACTGACCACAACCTGTTCAATATTTGTTATTTCCGGTTCCAGACCGATATTCAGAAAGACTGTATCACGCTCAGTTAAATAAACATCCCGGGTTACAGTTTTATAACCGATAAAACGAAATGAAAGCGCCATTCTTCCGGGCGGAGCAGCAATTGTATAATATCCATCCCTGCCGGTTAAGGTTCCCCGGTTTTCTCCATATAAAATATCCACTTCTTCCAATCCGGTTCCGGTGGAGGCGTCATAAACCCTGCCTTTGACTACTCCGTCGGGGGCGGCAAAAGTTGACAGGGAAATGGAAAGATAAATTATGGAGAAAAAGCAACGCATTATTTCGGTTTAAAGGTCATTCTGATCTTTATCTGGGTTGAAAGATTTGTAGGATCAGGAACAGCCGTTGTTATTTTAAAGGATGCGGGCACAAGCTCTACAATCCTGCAAGTCAGCGGAATCAGCAAGGAATCGCTTTTTATTGTGATACTGGAATTATCACCTGAAAGCCACCATGTCCCGCTGTATTTGCCAAAAGTACCGGTGTAATCCTTATTGAATCTGGCATCACCCTTGAATTTTTCTAATAATTCCCCGAAACCACTTGCATCCACACCGTTGGCAAGCAATGAGTCGGCTCTCCAAACAGGAGTGGTCAGAATCGTTTCAAGCTCATTTTTCGTTTCCTCCTCTTTGCTGCAATTTACCAGTACAAGGCTGAAAATTATCAAACCTAATATCAATACTTTATTCATTTTGAGAGAATTAGACATTTAATAATGTAACTTACAAATCAATTTAATCCGGTTAAACAAAAAGATTTATCTCCTTACTTTCTGTTTTAACCCGGATGAAGTGAAAATTCCAATTTTTCCTTCCATAAAAGTTTACCGGACAAAGGAACTTTTACCATTAAAAAAGCGCCAGACAATTCAATCACAATAATTTTGGTTTTATCTTTTATTGCAACCTGAAAACTGCCTGGCGCCTTTTCCAAAAGCTGTCTGCTTCTTCAGCTCCTCATTTAAAATAAGCTGTATGAGAGTCCGATTGCAAAGCTTTGGGTAGTTTTTTTCAGATGTTCCTTGTAATTTCCAACATCAGGATCGGTGAACGAAACCGTTACATCCTGATAAAAAGTGTTTGAAAAACCGGCATCCAAAGTGAGCGCGTCGGTAATTTTCCAGGCAAATCCGATTCCGCCGGTAACTGACGGATTGGTATAGCTGAAATCGCTCTGGTAGTTGTCTGCCACGCCCATGTCGCCATAAAGTCCGCCTACGCTCAGTGCGAATTTTTCGTGCACGTCAAACTGCAGCCCTAATCCCAACTCAATTCCGTTCTGAGCAATTTCGCGCTGTCTGACCGGGTCATGTCCAGCGGCATAATCGCGGATATTTACGCCCCAGTTCACCCCTTTGTTGAAATACATGTTATAGGAGAGCTGTGCTTCAACTATTCCGGTTTTGTACCCCACCCCGGCAGCGAGAATTGCGGGAATATCACTGGCTACCTGACTGCCAAACAGTTCATTGCTGTAGTTATCCCCCTCCTGAGGTTCATTTTTTAGTGTCAGCCCGGTTTTCATCTCATATTTAAGGGCAATATTCAGGTTTTCAACCGGTGAAATATTAAGCCCCACCATAGGCGTAAATCCGTTGCCGGTCTGAACCGTATTCACATTTTTGTCCCCAAGCTTTCCGGCTGTTTCCGCAAGACTGCCCGAAGCTCCGGACAGCTGGGCAGCGGTTGCACGAAATGTGGGACTGGCTTCCTCAAAAGCGCCCTGAATCATGCCCAAACTCATAGCATTGATCTGCTCCGGGGAAAGCTCCATCATTTGCAAACCGGTTTCAATTCCAAGACGCTGTGCGGCTGATATACGCCCTGCCAGTTCAAGCTGTGCCAGCGTAAAATCGGCAGCGCCTCCGTCAATAAGCGGCTGTAAAGTTTGCGGCATATCTGCCGCTGCATTTGCAAGCCCAGCAAGCACGGCAGTTTGTCCGGATTTTTCTGTCATCCATGGCGCTGCAGAAACATAGTCGCTATTAACTTTCAGCTGTATGTTTTCAATAACTCCCTGATAAGTATTTTTTGCAGGAAGGTAGCGCACACCGCCGTAAACCGAGAAAATATCGCTGATTTGGTAGGTTGCACCCAGTTGAATTCCCCAAAAGACTGAACTCCCGTCGAATGAGATGTCAGCATTGTAGCCATCAACCTTCCAGGACGGATCAATCATGGCTAATCCGGCAAGTCCGGGAACTACTTTGGTAATCGGGATTTCAAAAGAAGGCAATCCGCGGTCATATTTGGCAGCGCCACCGCCGGCATTTGG
>CAYNOQ010000041.1:18239-21345 GCA_964398855.1 uncultured Mariniphaga sp.
TGCCATCCGTTTTCCAGCTTAATCAAACCGGCTGGATTAAAATAGACGGCGTCTATTTCCGTTGATGCATTCCGCGACATCATGCGGATAAACTGTGCGCTCTGGTTGGTATTTGTTAATAAACCACCTGCGAAAACCATATTTGACAATATGATAAGCGCTGCTAAAAGAGTTATTCTTCTCATCAGGTAAATTTTAAATTGAATTTTTAATTTTTTAAAACTGTTTCAAGAAACCTACGGTTTAATGTTAATTCATAATTGATGCAAATGTATGTCATTATTTTGAAAAACAAAATATTGTTTCTGATTTTCAATGACTTGCAGAACTTTCAAACAATATATACATAAGTTCAATTAAATATGAATCACTTCGCCGTAGGCTGCTGCGGCTGCTTCCATAACAGCCTCGCTCATGGTTGGGTGCGGATGGATCGATTTAATCAGCTCATTACCGGTGATTTCGAGTTTGCGGGCAACCACAAGCTCTGCAATCATCTCTGTTACGTTGTCCCCAATCAGATGTGCGCCTAACAATTCTCCATATTTTGCATCAAAAATCAGCTTGACAAAACCGTCTCTTTGTCCGGCAGAATTTGCTTTTCCGCTGGCAGAATAGGGAAATTTGCCCACTTTGAGTTCGTATCCGGCTTCTTTGGCTTTGGCTTCGGTCAGTCCAACCGATGCAATTTCGGGTCCGGTGTAGGTACAGCCGGGAATGTTCTCATAATCAATCGGCTCAGGATTTTCACCGGCTATTTTTTCAACGCAGGCAATACCTTCTGCAGAAGCAACATGCGCCAGTGCGGGTCCGTGAACAATGTCTCCGATGGCATAAACTCCCTCAACATTGGTGCGATAGAAATCGTCAACGATAATCTTTCCCTTTTCAGTCTTAACTCCCATTTCTTCCAAACCGATATTTTCGATATTGGAAGTGATGCCCACTGCAGAAAGCACGATGTCAGCGTCAACCGTTTCTTCTCCCTTTTTGGTTTTAATGGTAACTTTACATTTACCACCCGAAGTATCCACTTTTTCAACAGTTGAAGCAGTCATCACCGTCATTTTCATCTTTTTGAATGAGCGTTCAAGTTGCTTTGCAACCTCTTCATCTTCATTGGGTACCAAAGTCGGCATAAATTCAATTAGAGTAACTTTTGTACCGATTGACTGGTAGAAATAGGCAAACTCACTGCCTATGGCTCCTGAGCCTACAACTACCATGCTTTCAGGCTGTTTCTCTAAATTTAATGCCTGACGATAGCCGATTATCTTTTTCCCGTCGATGGGCAGATTGGGCAGTTCGCGTGAGCGCGCACCAGTCGCAACAATAACGTGTTTCGCCGTATAATTTTTCTTTTTTCCTGAATCGTCGGTTACTTCCACCTTGTTTTTTCCTGCAAGTTTTCCAAATCCGGTAATGGATTCAACCTTATTTTTGTTAAGCAGAAAGTTCACTCCTTTGCTCATGCCATCGGCAACATTGCGGCTGCGTTTGACCATTGCCTGAAAATCGGGTTTCACTTCGCCCTTAATCACAACACCGTAATCAACTGCCTGCTTGGCATATTCAAAAACCTGAGCGCTTTTCATCAGCGATTTTGTTGGGATACACCCCCAGTTCAGACAAATTCCGCCAACGTTTTCCTTTTCTACAACAGCTGTTTTCATGCCCAGCTGAGATGCTCTTATTGCGGCGACGTAACCACCGGGACCGCTTCCTATTACCAATACATCATAATCCATTTTTTCTGATTTTAATATTAAACTTATAAAACAGGACTCTTTCTGAAAAGTTCTGTTTTTTCGTGCTTCAACTTTTTGTCTCTACTGTTTCGTAGTGAATGTCAAAATTAATAAAACTTTTTATTTCAACGCCTTGTACACCTCAAGCAGCCTGCCGGCGGCTACAAAAGAGCTGATTTCATTGCCGAGCACCTGTTTCTCCATTTGCTCAATTTTGGTTTTCATTTCAGGATGTGTATAAAACATTTGTTTGATTTGTTCCTGAATGGTCTCGTGCATCCAGAATGCAGCCTGTGCGTTTCGTTTCTGATGAAAAAACCTGTTTTCTCCGGTCTTTTTGCGGAATGCTTCAATCTCATCCCAAATTTCCGTGATTCCGGTATTTTCTAACGCCGAGCAGGTCAGTGCCTTGGGCGTCCATCCCGATTCCTTTTGCGGAAACAGGTGAAGTGCGCTGCTGTATTGCACCTGCGCAATTCTGGCTTTGTCTAAATTGTTACCATCGGCTTTGTTGATGGCAATCAGGTCTGCCATTTCCATGATCCCACGCTTGATTCCCTGAAGTTCATCACCGGCACCTGCAAGCATAAGCAGCAGAAAAAAATCGGACATAGAGTGAACAGCAGTTTCACTCTGCCCCACCCCAACGGTTTCAATAAAAATGTGGTTGAAACCTGCGGCTTCGCACAACACAATAGTTTCACGGGTTTTACGTGCAACTCCCCCCAACGAACCGCCGGAAGGACTTGGGCGGATATAAGCATTTTTATCGCCGGAAAGTTTCTGCATTCGGGTTTTGTCGCCAAGAATACTGCCTTTTGAGCGTTCGCTGCTGGGGTCAATGGCTAAAACGGCAAGCTTGCCGCCGCGCTCGGTGATGTAGCTTCCCAAAGCTTCAATAAACGTACTTTTCCCAGCTCCGGGAACGCCTGTAATACCTATCCGGATAGAATTTCCGCTGTAAGGAAGGCAGCGGGAGATTATCTCCTGTGCAATCTCCTGATGTTTGGGGCGGGAGCTTTCCACAAGCGTAACAGCCTGACTCAGCAATGTTATATTCCCGGATAAAATTCCGTCAAGATATTCATAAACAGACAACAAGCCTCGGCTTTTGCTCAAAAACCGCTGAATGGAATCATCGCTGTATGCCCCCGGATGTTGCACACCGTCATTTACTTTCAATCCCCTGAACTCGGGGCTGTTTTCAAAATGTTTCTCTTTTTTCGACATTTAAAGAATTTTTCCTGAATAACCTGACAAAAATACCATTTTAATCCGGTAGGCTGATTTTGAAAGGAGATATATTTTTTAAATAGCGGATATCCATCAAAAACAAACGCCGCAGAATTCTCCTGCGG
>CAYNOQ010000042.1:0-16184 GCA_964398855.1 uncultured Mariniphaga sp.
CATTGAGCAAAAGATTGCCTCCATCGGAAACTTTTGCAATAAGCATATCAATCAGCGCATCTGAACTCAAATAGTGATTCAGATTTTCCATCTGATTGTAGCCGAATGAATTACCTATACCGCGGCACTCTTCGGTCGGGCGGATGATCTTATCTTCTCCCTGCGGTCCATGCTTCGAGTCATACTCCGTTGTGAAATATCCACCGTGCACACCACGGGTTTCTTTTCCCCAGCGGTCATTTACGCAAACAAACTCTTTCACCGGCGATTCGTTATAGAGCCACGCTAAAAATTCAGCGCTTTTCCACTTTTCGCTGGGATAAGCCCATTCGCCGTCGGGCCAAACGATGTCCGGCTCATAGCGATTCACCAAATCTTTCATCTGCGGAATCATGTGCTGCTCCACATATTTGTTGGGATCGCTGTGATACAGGGGATTATACCACTCATAAAGAGAATAGTAAAACCCCATGCGCAGTCCGGCATCCCGGACAGCCGTAGTCAGTTCACCGCAAATGTCGCGATGTGGACCAATATCCATGCTGTTCCAGTTCCAGCTGTGTTCACTTGGCCAGAGTGCAAAACCTTCGTGGTGCTTTGATGTGAGTACCACATATTTTGCGCCCGCCCTTTTGAAAATGTCCGCCCACTGCTCAGGTTCAAAATGCTGCGCTTTCCACAGCGGGGCAAAATCCTGATACTGAAAATCTGCACCATACATATTGTTATGATATTCGCGATACAATTTGCCGGCATTACTCTCATCGTTCAAACGCCACCAGTACCATTCCGAATATTTGGCAGAAACACTCAGATTTGCAACCGTAGGCGCCCATGCCGGAACGGCATATATTCCCCAATGAATGAAAATACCGAATTTTACATCTTCAAACCATGCCGGAACCGGACGACTGTCAATAGATTCCCATGTAGGCTGATATTTTTGAGCGCTAACAAAAATTGTCAAAAACAGAAAAAGAAGCGGAATAAAGATTTTTTTCATCTGAAATGCTTTTTTTTAAACTTTAATTCAACTAACAACTGATAATCAGGAATATTTATGCGATTGGCGGCTGGCTTTCAGCTTCAATATTTCCAATTTCCTCAAACAGTTACCTTCCATTAAATTCCCGGACAGCTTTCAGCATTGCCACAATATTTTCCACCGGAGTATTGGCAGGAATATTATGATTGGCGCTGAACACAAATCCGCCGTTTTTAATATAGGTTTCGCTGTTGCGCAAAACCTCTTCACGCACCTGTTCAGGCGTGCCCGACTGAAGCGTTTTGCATACATCCACTCCACCGCCCCAAAAAACCAGGCTCTGTCCATATTTTTTCTTCAAATCTTTGGAACTTGTTCCCGATTCTCTGTTGTGAACAGGATTTATGATGTCAAATCCTGCCTTTACAAATAGCTCCGGAAAACCTTCACCCATTCCGAATGAGTGTTTAAATGTTTTCCACTGGGTATTTTCATGAATCCAGTCGTTCATCTTTTTGTAGTAAGGCAGCCAGATCTCTTCAAACTGTTCGGGTGAACAGGTAAAGTCAGTCGAGCCAAGGTCAGTGCCACAAAGGAAAAGCGCATCAATGTTGTTTCCGGCTACGGCAAAAATCCGCTTCATATTTTCAATGGCTACTTCACTCTGGCGGTCAAAGATTTTTCTGATAAGCGCCGGCTGGCTAACGACATATTTATACCACAGATTCATTTCGCGTATTCCTTTGGGATTGCGAAGTTTCATGCCGGGTATCAGCATGGGATTGCCCAGAGAAGTGCCGCTTATTGTTGCAATTACCGCTTTTCCCGAAGCGTGTGCTTTTCTGCTTGCAGTGCGCCAGTGTTCCAGCTCTTTTTCATCAATCAGTCCGAACTCTTCCACATTATCTTCTGCACTTATCTCTGCATCATTCAAAGGTTTCTGTCTGATAACAGGCTCAAAGGCAAAGCCTGCCGCTGCCATTTTTGCAGAAGGAGTGCCCGTGGAATCGCCTTCGGGAAACATCAGAATATCGCCATTTTCATCAGTTGAAACATTAAAACCCATGGGAACCATGACGCGTTGTCGCCATGGGGTTCTCCACTCCTTGAACGGTGCCTGATTGTGAAAACCAAAAATATTCTTTTTGCAGCACACCCCAACTATATCAATGCCAACAGGGTCAATCAGTTCCCAATCTACATCACCCAGCATCTGAAAAGGGTCGATAACACGAATGGGTTTTCTCTGTAATCCGAAATGTCGTCTCAGCTTTGAGAGCGCTTTGATATGGATTCCCGTTACACCGGTTGAGCCTAAATCCAGCACAATCCGGTCGGGTTGCTGATGATTCAGGGTTTTTAAAAATTGTTCTCTCGCGTTCATATATCTTTTTTTTGGTTCGAGATGGCTAAACTACTTTAAAATACCGATTTTAACAATTCAGGTTACAAATATAGAGAGATGAAAAATAAAAATCTAACGGTTTCCAGTTTTTAAAGCAGGTTTATTTTTCTGATCTGAGCTATATCTCAAATTGATAAAAATCACGCGGTTATATCAAAAAAACATCCGGGAATCAGAAGGTTGAATCCCGGATGTTTCTAAAGTTACTTAATCAAAATTTCAGCAAAACTCAATCGAATTGAGGCGAAACTTTTATTTTATGCCTCTTTTGTGTGATGTTCTTCGCTTTTATTCACCATGGAATAGACCGCTACCACAAGCGCAAGGGCTGCTAATGCAAGAATGACCCAGTTAAAGAATTTGGTGTCGGCGGGTCCGCCGCCACCACCTGACATAACCGCATAGCTGCGAGCCTGTTTAGGTCTGTCGCCACTGACGATTACCTTACCTTCCATATAGGGATGCGGTGCGCACATATAGGTATATTCGCCCGGTTTGGTGATAGTATATTCATAACTTTCGGCATGAGCCAGCAGGGGTGAGTAAAAAATCTCAGGACCTTCTTTCACAATCACATTGTGGATTCCGGAAAATTCCCCTTCGGCAAATGCGAAAACATCCTCATTTATCCATTTAATTTTAGTTCCCGGTGCAACCTGAATAATTTTCGGGTAGTAGGAGTTCCCGATAATCCGAACGGTTACTTCAGTGGTTTCACTGTCATAAACAACCGGTACGTCCACGTCGGGAGAGCCGATTCCGAATGGGGTAATGGTGCGCAGAGCCTCGCTTCTGTACTCTTCCATCTCTTCTTCGGAATAGGAAATTCCTTCTGCAAGAATCGTTTTTGGTGTATCCGCTTCGGGGTCGCAGGTGATGTAACCGAGCGCGCCTCTGTCCGTCGATCCCACCGCATGGGAGAGCATGAGATAGCTGCCCTCATCGGGCGGAATTCGGAATTCGATGACCCACGAATCGGAAGGACCGGCTGTAACCGTCTGCCCTCCAACGTGCATGTTTGCCGGATTTCCCTGCCAGTAGGCAAAATCCCAGATTATTCCCACAATATGAAAAGTGGAGACTAAATTAGGCCCTACATTCAGAAAGTAAATCCGCACATAATCTCCGGGTTTGCCGTGTATCGGTTCTTCAAGATAGCGGAACAGTTTACCGTTGAATGCAGTGTACATGGGTCTTCCCTGTCCGTCAACCGCATCTTTTCCACTGGCGTAATACTCATGCTGAATAAGATACAGCTCAATGTCCGGCTCCTTGTTCAGCACACGCTCCAACTCATATTTTTTCTTGGGTTTCACCACAATCATTCCGTACTGGCCAAAAATAACGTGCATGGGTATGGCGTGTCCGCCGGGAGCGCAATGGTACATATACACACCGGGCATATTTGCCTTAAAAACAACGGTAGCACTGTCACCGGGCAGAATTTTACCCAAATATTTTGATGTTTGCGAGTTTACAGCATGGATGGATGCGCCGTGCGGAATATTCCCTTTATTGACGATAGTGAATGAAACCACATCTCCTTCGTCAACAATAATGTTCGTTCCGGGAATTTTATTGTCGATAGTGAAACCTTTGTAAATCACCCCATTCCCGATATATGTATCGTGTTCTTCTAATGAAATTTTCACATACTTGTCCGGTTTTGTGTTTTGCGGCACATAGCTGGTTGCCGGAATTGGGAGGCTGTTGTCGCGGTTGATGATATCCCAGAACTCCAACCCGTCTTCACTGCCCGGAACGGCTGCCGGTGAAGGTGTTGGCGCAGGGGTAGGAACCGGCGCAGAAGCAGGCGCTGCTGCCGGAGCGGAAGCAGGTTCGGGCGCAGCATTTGCCGCATTTGTACCGGATCCGCCGGCAGCGCCAATGGATGCAGCTCCGGAAGTGTGCCCACCGGCAAACATGGCATCAAGCGCTGAAGGACTAAGCTCTGCCATGGTTAGATTATTCATGGCAAGAACATCATTCACCCATTTTGCCCCTGATTTCCCGTGTGATGACTGAGCAGCAATCGCTGCTTTCATCTCTCTTGAAATAAGACTGTTAAATCTGTTTCCTTCAAGAGTATTCTGGAGAAAGGTTCTGTTGCAAGCCTCGCAGGCATCGGCACTGTGAGAAAAGAGAAAAAAGAAGGAAAGGACAATAAAACCTTTAACCCATTTGGAATTCAAGAATATATTCATATTTAAAGAATTTAAGATTTTTGGATAAAAAACACAATCAAAAAACAATAAGAGATTATTATATATCTATAATAAAATTTAACACTAATTGTTTAATGAACCTTAAAATTTTTTAAAATTTATATGGATGAATTATCGGAGTTTGGCGGTAAGTGTTGAACTCCTTACGGAGTTCCGGTGCAGCGGATTTCATTACCCCGGATTGCGTCTGCGCTTATCCGGGGTAATCAATATTTTACTCCTACGGAGTTGGAGTAAATCCACAATTTAAACTTGCCTGCCCTGTTTAACTCGGGAACGGATTAAATTACAAAAAAGCAAATCCGCGAATATGCATATTCACAAATTTGTGATTTTACAATCGCTATTTTGCATTTTCATTTTTTTTCATTTATGCATTTTATATCTTTCGGCAGAATTTTATTCATTAAAAATTATGACCGTCAATACAAAAAAGTTCGGAACAGCGCCGGTGTTCTTTACAGCAATATCCACAATATTGGGAGCTATTCTCTTTCTTCGTTTTGGCTTTGCGGTTGGCACGCTCGGGTTTTGGGGAGTTATTCTGATTATCCTGCTGGGGCATCTGGTAACCATTCCCACCGCTCTGGCTATTTCCGAAATTGCCACCAATAAACGGGTGGAAGGCGGCGGCGAATATTTTATCATTTCGCGTTCATTCGGACTGAATATCGGCGCCACCATTGGAATGGCGCTGTTTTTCTCACAATCCATCAGTGTCGCTTTTTATATTATTGCTTTCACCGAAGCTTTTGAATTTTTCTTCGATTTTGTTGCCGACACTTTTGGGTTTGTGCTTCCCCGGCAGGTTATCAGCTTGCCGGTGATGGCAGGACTTGCCGCGCTGATTATCAAAAAAGGGGCAAACCTTGGGGTGAAAGCACTCTATTTTATTGTAGGTATTCTTGTTGTCTCGCTTGCCATGTTTTTTTTGGGAAAAACCGGACATGCAGCCGAATCGTCTTTCAGTCTGAAAACGGCTCAGCTTAGAAATCCTCAGGATTTTTTTGTGGTTTTTGCCATTGTTTTTCCAGCTTTTACCGGAATGACTGCCGGTGTCGGACTTTCGGGCGATTTGAAAAAGCCCTCTGTTTCCATTCCTTTAGGAACAACGCTGGCGACAATATCAGGAATGATTATCTACTTTTTTGTTGTGTATAAACTCGCTTTGTCGGCTTCAGTGGAAGATTTACTCGAACACCAGCTGATTATGGCGAAAATTGCCGTTTGGGGAGTTATTGCCATTCCGCTGGGACTTGCCGCATCCACGCTCTCATCGGCTGTCGGCTCGGTGATGGTGGCGCCGCGGACGTTGCAGGCGCTTGCCCACGATCAGTCCTTTCCTTCCCGAAGAATCAATCGCTGGCTCGGGAAAGGCAGGGCAGGCGACAATGAGCCGGTAAACGCTACGCTGATTACCTGCATTATCGCTTTTATATTTGTGGCTATGGGAGATGTGGATGCTGTAGCGTCAATCATTTCCATGTTTTTTATGGTTACTTACGGAGCGCTGTGCCTCATTTCATTCCTCAATCATTTTGGCTCTTCTCCCTCATATCGCCCTTCCTTCCGCTCGCGCTGGTACATCTCGCTCACCGGTTTTGTTGTTTCCGTGTGGGTGATGTTTAAAATCAGTACGCTTTATGCATTTCTCTCCTTTGCACTGATTACGCTCATTTATCTTTATATTAACCACTACCACAAATCCCGGCAGGGATTTGCATCCATTTTTGCCAACTCCCTTTTTCAGCTCAACCGGAACCTGCAGGTGATGATTCAGAAAAAACAGAGCAAAAAGGAAAAAAGAGAGTGGCGACCCAGTGCAATCTGCATTTCCAAAGACTCTTTCATGCGGGATAAAGCTTTCCGGCTTTTAAACTGGATTTCCTACAAATACGGATTTGGAACCTATCTGCACCACATCGTAGGCTACTATTCAAAAGCAACGGCAGAGCAGGCAAGAAAAGAGCACAATAAACTGATTAATCACATAAATATCCCGGACAGCCACGTGTATGTGGATACGCTGATTTCACCTTCAAACACCTCGGCAATTGCCCAGGCAATTCAGATTCCCGGAATTGCCGGCATGGAGAATAACATGGTGATTTTTGAATATGACAAGGGAAATCCGGCAAATCTCCATGAAATCATCGACAATTTTGCATTAGTGGATTCAGGCGATTTCGACATTTGTATTTTAGGCAGCAGCAACCGAGAAATGCCCTACAAAAACGGCATTCACATCTGGATTAACTCGCTTGACACGGAAAATGCAAACCTGATGATTTTGTTGGGATTTATCATTTTGGGACACCCCGACTGGAAAAAAGCACAGATACAAATTTTCAACATTTACAGACCCGGGGAACTGGAAAAAACCAAAAAAGCGATGGATTCGCTTGTTCTTTCAGGGCGACTGCCCATTTCAGGCAGAAATATGGTACTGATTGCACAGGAAGAAAATGTTTCGTCAAAGGCAATTATTGCAGAACGCTCAGCAACAGCGGGATTGACACTGATTGGAATTCGGGAAGAGCTTTTGAAACGGGAAAAAGAGAAATTGTTTGAAGGTTACGATGAACTCGGCACCATCCTCTTTGTTCACTCAAAGGATCAAAAAACCATAGAATAATGGCGCGGTTTATTAAAAGCAGAAAAGATACGCACGGCGCTTCGCCCGGTTCGCTCATTTTTATCGGAAACAAAAAAATGGAAAAAGCCGAAATCCGGCTTTTGGCTTACAATCTGGAAAATGTTGCCGAAAAAAAGATTGAGAACCTGAGTGGTATTCCGGACGAACTACCTGATAATGAGATTTCATGGATTGATATTTATGGTTTGCACGAGCCTGAAGTTGTTGCCGGAATAGGAGAACGTTTCACCATTCACACCTTAGAGCAGGAAGATATTATGAATACCGACCAGCGCCCCAAAGTTGTGGAGAAGGATGGCAATCTCACTTTTTTTCTGAAAATCCTGAACTTCGATGAAAAAACGGAAAAAATATCCAGCGATCAGGTTACCATTGTTTTGCGAAAGAATACGGTTATCACTTTTCAGGAAAAACCTGCTCTCTATTTTGAACCTGTCCGGGAGCGCATTCGCAGCGGGAAGGGCAGAATACGTACTTCGGGAGCGGATTATCTCGCTTATTCATTGATTGATACATTGGTTGACGGCTATCTTCACACTATAGAAAAACTGGGTTTTTTGCTCGAATCCATGGAGGAAAAAGTTCTTCACGACAGCGACAGAAAAACGGTTGAAAAAATTTACAGACTGAAAAATAACATCGGCTTTCTCCGAAAATCCATTTTTCCGTTAAAAGAGATTATGATATCTCTGAACAAATCGGAATCAGACCTCATTCAGCGAAAAACCTTTCAGTATTTGAAAGATTTGAGCGACCTTGCCACGCAGGCGCTGGAGGCAGTGGAAATTTACCACAACATGACTAACGATTACCTGAATATTTACCACTCAAATGTGGCAAACCGCACCAACGACGTGATGAAAGTGCTCACAATTTTTGCATCTATTTTTATTCCGCTTACCTTTATAGCCAGCATTTACGGAACAAATTTCGATTATCTGCCCGAATTGCATTTTAAATACGCTTACTTTATCATGCTTATTGTGATGTTGCTTGTTGCAGCAGGAATGTTGATTTTTTTCAGAAAAAAGAGATGGCTTTAAAGCTGAAAAATACCATGAAATATGCAAATGAATAATATCCACAGCTATTTGACCGAAGTGTCCGGGCTGCCCTCGGACATCATCGCAAAAATTATTCTCTCATTAGCAATAATATTAGGATTATATCTTCTTAGGGTACTGATCTTACAGATTGTCTGGCGACAGACAAAAAATGTAAAGGCAAGGTATCAGTGGAAGCGTACGCTCTCCTTTATTTTTCCCTTTGTCGGGCTGATTTTGGTCGGGAGCGTTTGGGTTCAGGCTTTCAGGCAGTTCGGCGCATTTCTGGGAATTTTGTCTGCCGGTATGGCTATTGTGCTGAAAGACCCGCTGACCAACGTTGCAGGCTGGTTCTTTCTGGTGATGAAAAAGCCTTTTGCCGTTGGCGACCGAATTCAGCTTAGTGAGCATTCCGGCGATGTGATTGATATCCGCCTTTTTCAGTTTACACTTCTCGAAATAGGAAACTGGGTGGAAGCAGACCAAAGCACCGGCAGGATTATCCATATTCCAAACGGAAAAATTTTTACCGAGCCGCAGATTAATTACAGTGCCGGATTTAATTTTATCTGGAACGAAATGAAAGTCCGGCTCACCTTTGAGAGTAACTGGGAAAAAGCCAAAAAAATTCTTCAGGAAGTTGCAAACAATCATGCTGATAACATTGCCAGAGAAGCAAAAAACGAAATTCTGGAAGCCAGCAAAAATTTTATGATTCACTATACGCACCTGACTCCCTATGTTTATACGTCCATCAAGGAATGGGGCGTTTTGCTCACGGTGCGCTATCTGTGTGACCCGCGCAAACGCAGAGGCTCCGAAAATGAAATCTGGCTGGAAATACTCACCCGTTTCAGGCTGCATGACGACATTCGGTTTGCTTATCCCACCACCCGCTTTTACACAAGCGGAGATGACAGTCCGGCAAAAAAATAATTCACACAAATGGAGCAGTATCCCATTCTCCTTTTTGACGGTTTTTGCAATTTATGCAATTCCACGGTAAATTTTATTCTGAAAAGAGACAAGCAAAAGCAATTTCGTTTTGCAACGCTGCAATCCAAAACCGGAAAATCCCTGCTGAAAAAGTATGCTGTTCCTTCCGGCACAGATTCGGTTGTGCTGATATTCAGGAAAAAAACTTTCATGGAGTCGGATGCTGTGCTTGCCATTGCTGCGCTATTGCCGCCACCCTGGAAATGGTTCAAAGTTTTCACTTTTCTGCCTGCCGCATTCAGAAATTGGATTTACGGGCAGATTGCCCGTAACCGCTACCGCTGTTTTGGAAAAAGGAAAACGTGCAGACTTCCTTCGCCTGAAGATATTGAGCAGTTTTTAACCGACCCGGAATCAGATGCTTAGCTTGCCAGCCTCCATATTTTTGAAATACCGGGATAATTGCGCAAGCCATTGGCTGAGCTGCTTAATTCCCTGTTCCGTAGCGGGTGCTATCTCCTTTTTCTGAAGTTTGAGCAACAGATAGCCATAAATTCCGTCAAGAGCAACGCTGGTATCATTGCCGGCGCCGGGATTTTTTTGTTTCAGCTCATTCAGGATATCCGAAACCGACTGAAAGGCAGAAAGGTATAACGGTTCGGATTGAGTTTGCAACAAGCGCAGGTGAAGTTCATTGAGGTGATTAACCAGATTGGTAAGAAACTGAAGATGACCGCTTTTCTGCAAATCCTCCCGCTTCATCATGGCAATCAGATTTTCATACCAGCCGGAAATCTCTTTTCTCTCATTTTCATCAACCCGGTATCTGCTGACCAGGTTTTCTTCGATAAGGTTCATATCTAAATGAAAAGCCCGGATTAAATCTTCCACCTGATAGAGATAGAGGATGTATTCGGCAAGATTTTCCTCTCGTTTTTGTTGTGCAATCAGCATTTTTCGTGATTTACGGAGTTATTTCAAAAATCGAAAAAATCATCCAGCTTGCGGCGTTCTTTTTTGGTTGGTCTTCCGGCTCCCCTGTCGCGCGTTATCCAGTTCATATCTTTTTGCATCTCCAGAATTTCCAGTTCCTCCGGCGGGGTAACATCTTCCAGAAAACCCTCTGTCAGCTTTGCCGACATTCGCTTTTCGGACAGAGCCAGCACTTTGTAGCTGCGGTTTATGGGCTGTCTTCGGATTTTAATCAGCTCGCCTGCTCTTATTTCGCGGGAAGGTTTCACGGGAAATCCGCCGATTTCCACTCGCCCTTTCCGGCACGCTTCTGCAGCCTGACTTCGCGTTTTGAACAGCCTCACCGCCCACAACCATTTATCTATGCGTACACTATCTGCCAAATCAATTTCTTTTGTTGAAAAAGTTCATGGTACGTTCAATCCCGATGGTTCCGAAACTTTGGATTATTTCAATGCAGTTATCAATGATTCCGGGAAGCTGTGCCTCTTCCTCGTGCGCCCATTCGCTGAGCACATAATCCACCTGAAACCCGGGATGAAAATAATTTCCGATGCCAAATCTCAGCCTTGCATAATCATTGCTACCCAATACTTCCGAGATGTTTCGCAGCCCGTTGTGCCCACCGTGGTTTCCTTTTGCTTTGATGCGCAAAGTGCCGAAAGGGAGCGCCAGATCGTCAACCAGCACCAGTAAGTTCTCAACCGGGATTTTCTCTTTTTTGAGCCAGTAGCGAACAGCCCTGCCGCTCAGATTAACGTAAGTTGTTGGTTTCAAAAGCAAAAAAGTGCGCCCTTTGAATTTATATTCTCCTATAAATCCGTAACGCCTGTCCATAAAATTAATATTGGACGCAACTGCCAGTGCGTCCAATATTTCAAATCCGATGTTGTGACGTGTATTCTTATATTCCGGGCCCATATTTCCAAGCCCTGCAATCAGATACTTCACAAAAATTATTTTATTGTTCCGATGTTTCAGCAGCTTCTGAACCCTCAGCAGATTCTGATGTTTCACCTTCTTCTCCTGCTTCTTCCTCTTCTTCATCTTCCGGCAGCGCCATTGCAGCCAATGCAGCCCTTGAAGAAATTACGCTAACAATCATGCTTGATTTGAGATCGAGGAACTTCAGGTTTTCATATTTAAGGTCTTCAATCTTGATGCTATCGCCAATACCAAGTTTGGTAATATCAATGTCGATACTGTCCGGAAGATTAGCAGCCAGAGCCTGCACACGCAGTTTGCGCAAATTGCTCCTCAGCCTTCCACCCGCTCTTGTGCCTTTTGCCATACCAATCAGGTTGATCGGAATATCAATTTTCAGCGGTTTGTCTTCGTCGATTTTCAGGAAGTCAATATGCAAAGCCTTCTCTTCTACGGGATGCCACTGAATATCCTGAACCATGGCTTTAAACATTTCTCCGTCAAGCTCAAGGTCAATGAGATATACGTTTGGCGTATAAATCAGCTGACGCAGTTCACTGAAAGGAACCGCAAGATGGATTACCTTATCTTTTCCGTACAAAACACCGGGGACCATCTCTTTCCCGCGTAGTTTTTTTGCATCTTTTTTTCCCAGGTTCTCTCTTTTCTGTCCTGTAACCTTTAATGATTTCATTTTAATAATTTTACGTTAATAATTATGGTACTCAGCCCTTCCTGCCTCCCGGCAGGACAAACAGCATGCATAATTAAAAGTGAACAGCGCCGGATTTTGAAATTAATCAGAAAAAATGCCTCCGCTCACCCCGAATGCCACTGCCTTTTTTAAAAAGCGGTGCAAAGATAGGAATTAGCGGTAAAATAGGGAACTAATAGACTGATTTTTATAAACTCTCTTAATTGCTTCACCCAAAGTATCGGCAATGGTCAGGTATTTTATTTTATCGCTGCCCGGTTTTGGCTCAAGTGAATCCGTGAAATAAACCTCTTCCAACGCCGAATCGCTAATTCGCTCAATGGCAGGTCCGGAGAGAACTCCGTGAGCAGCAAAAGCACGGACACTTCTGGCTCCCTCCTGCTTAATCAGATTGGCAGCTTTTGTAATTGTGCCGGCGGTGTCAATCAAATCGTCCAGAATTATCACATCCCTTTCCTTAACATCACCGATAAGGGTCATCGTATTCACAACATTTGCCTTTGCGCGCGTTTTATGGCAGATAACCATGTCGGTTTTGAGCATTCGTGCATAAGTATTGGCGCGCTTGGTGCCGCCCACATCGGGCGAAGCGATGGTGATATTTTCTAACCCCATGTTGCTGATGAACGGCACAAAAAGCGCCGAAGCAAAGAGATGATCAACCGGAACATCAAAAAAGCCCTGAATCTGGTCTGCATGAAGGTCCATGGTGATAACCCGGTCAATGCCGGAGGCAGAGAGCAGGTCTGCCATCAGTTTTGCCCCGATGGAAACACGCGGTTTGTCTTTTCTGTCCTGCCGGGCATAGCCAAAATAGGGAATCACGGCAACAACCTGCGAAGCGCTGGCACGCTTTGCCGCATCAACCATCAGCAGCAGCTCCAGCAGATTTTCGGCGGGCGGCGGAGTGGATTGAATAATATATACATGGGAACCACGAATGGTCTCTTCGTAGCAGGGTTCAAATTCCCCGTCAGAAAAAACCGGGCAGGATGACAAGCCCAGTTCCACACCCAGACTGTTGCAAATTTTTTCGGTCAGATGACGGGTAGCTCTTCCTGTAAAAATCTTAAACGGATGGTTATTGTTCTTCATTTATCAATTATTGTTTTTGTTGCTCAATCAGGTAAAGTTAATCTATTCTTCTCTTTATTGCTAAAAAACAGCAGATTATATTTTCAGTTTTTATCTTTTAAAGCCGCATTCATAACCTCTCCAACGAATTGAAGAATTTCCGTGCGCCCGGCATCTGTAACGGATGATGTAAAAAAAAGAGGAGGTAAATCCTCCCATGTATCTAACATTTTTTCTTTGTAAATCCCCGGATTTTTCTCCAATTCCTCTGGTTTCAGCTTATCAATTTTAGTGAAAATTATGGCAAATGCAATCTGATTTATGCCAAGCCACTCCATGAAACTCAGGTCAATGGGCAGCGGCTCGTGCCTTGAATCAATCAATACAAAAAGGCAATAGAGATTCGGGCGCTGTAAAATATATTCCCGGAATGACTTTTCCCACTCGCTGCGTTCCTGTCGGCTTGTTTTTGCATATCCATATCCCGGCAAATCCACTAAATACCATTCATCGTTTATGAGAAAATGATTTATCAGCCGGGTTTTTCCGGGTTTCCCCGAAGTTTTGGCTAATGCCCGCTTCCCCGTCAGCATGTTGACCAATGAAGATTTTCCGACATTTGACCGCCCGATGAAAGCAAACTCCGGCTTGTCGGGTGCAGGGCATTTTGCAACCTCTGAATTGCTCACTACAAAACGGGCATCTTTAATCTTCATTTGAAATTATTTTCGGCAAAATTACAAAAACCTGACTATTTAATGTAAACTTCTAACAAAATCACCTCTGCTGATGCGGGTTTTAGCCTGAAAGTTTCAATACTTGCAGGAATCAACACCGTTTCGCCTTTGGACACATTTTCTTCTCCACCTTCGTAAAGAATTGAGAAACTGCCTTCTATTGCCATATATACAATGAACGAATCGATCCGGTTATAATCTTTTTCAACCGTTTCAGAAAAAGTGAGCAGGTTGGTTGTGAAATATTCACAGCTGACCAATTCGGAAGATTCATTTTTCTGAACCGCATAGCTGGTTTTGTAGTCGTCCAAGTAGGTGAAGTCAATGACACCGGTTGCCAGATCGTTGTGCAGTTCGCGCAAATTTCCGGCGGCATCCTTCCGGTCGTAGTCATAAATCCGGTAAGTTACATCCGACGTCTGCTGAATTTCTGCGAGCAAAACCCCCTTTCCAATTGCATGCACTCTGCCTGCGGGAATGAAAAACACATCTCCGGCAAAAGTCTCATCGAATTGCAAAATTTCGTCTAATTTTCCGTTTTCGAGATATTCCTCATATGCTGAGCGGGTGAGCTGCCGGTTGAAACCGGAATTGATACGCGCCCCCTTTTCGGCATGAATCACATACCACATTTCCGTTTTTCCGTAAGCGCGGTGCCTCTTTTTTGCAGTTTCATCATCGGGATGTACCTGAATGGAAAGGTCGTCATGGGCATCAATAAACTTGAAAAGCAGCGGAAACTCAATGCCAAATTTTTTGTAAACCTTATCGCCCACCAAATCGCCCATATATACTTCCACAAGCTCGGTGATATTATTTCCGGCTAAAAATCCGTTGGTTATTTCGGAAATATTTCCTTCAACTGAAGAGAGTTCCCAGCTTTCGCCGCAATTTGGCAGCGGACTGAAATCTTTACCAAGCACTGTTTTTATTCGGTCTCCGCCCCAAATTTTTTCATGGAAAACCGGCTTGAATTTTAACGGGTATAATCCGGACATATCTATTGGATTGTTTATGATTAAAAAAAATTAAGAAGTACTCCAACATCCTGCTGATTTTTTGTACTTTCGCTTGCCGGCGAAATTAATGAATTAACCAGTAGGGAAAAACCCGGAAATCAAAAAGTGGGAATATTAACGACAATCTTAAAAGATGCTTTATAATTTAAATATTGAAAATATTGTTTTTTTAGACATTGAAACGGCTCCTTTAACCCAGGAATTCAATGATCTTGACGAAAAGTGGAAACAGTTGTGGAGCCACAAAATGCAATTTCAGGCAACTGAAGAAGAACCGGCAGAGATGCTGTATAACCGTGCCGGGATTTATGCCGAATTCGGCAGAATTGTATGTATTTCTGCCGGTTATGTTTTTCAGAAAAGGGGAGAGCTGTTTTTCAGGGTAAAGTCGTTTTATGACGACGATGAAAAACTACTGATTCAGAATTTTTTCAATGCGCTGGAAGCTTTTTCCCGGAGTGGCAAGCAGAAGCTTTGCGCGCACAACGGACAGGAGTTTGATTTTCCGTACATTGCCCGGCGGGCTTTGGTAAATGGCATCGCTTTGCCGAATATCCTCAATGTTGCCGGTTCCAAACCGTGGGAAATCAGGGAACAGCTGATTGATACGATGCAATTGTGGAAGTTTGGCGACTACAAACACTACACTTCACTGTCGCTGCTTTGCGAGCTGTTCAATATTCCCACTCCAAAAGATGACATTGACGGCAGTCAGGTTGCCCATATCTACTGGGAAGAGAATGATATTGACCGGATTGTGCGCTATTGCGAAAAAGATACGCTTGCCGTGGCAAATCTGATGCTCAGATATAAGGGAGACAGAATTATTCCTTTTGAAAACATGGAAGTGGTCTGATTTCCGGCAGCAGAAACAGATTGGCAAACTCACATTTTCATCATCCGGTCCATTTCGCGTTTGGAATCTTTCTGTTTCAGGGTTTCGCGCTTGTCATACAGTTTTTTGCCGCGTGCCAATGCAATTTCCAGTTTGGCAAGCCCGCGGTCATTAATAAAAAGCCGGGTCGGAATAATGGTAAACCCCGACTCTTTCAGTCTTCGCTCAAGTTTCAGCAGCTCTTTTTTGTTTAAAAGCAGTTTGCGGTCGCGTTTGGGAACATGATTATTTACCGTTCCCAGCTCATATTCCGAAATATGAAGATTTTTGGCATACAGCTCCCCGTGATGAAATTGACAATATCCCTCGTTAATGCTCGCCTTACCGTTTCGAATAGATTTTATTTCTGTTCCGAAAAGCTGCATTCCGGCTACAAATTTCTCAATCAGCTCATATTCAAATGAAGCCTTTCTGTTTTTGATGTTGATATTTGCCTTAGGGTGTGCCATTGAAATTTCTGTTTAACATTTTGAACTCAGATGAAAGCCGCCATCAGCTTAGAAAGCAGGACATTCAGGAAACTGTAAATAAACAAATTTGCCAGAATAGTTATCAAAATATATCCCGATTTTTTTCTTTCAGGCAGTTCAAGCCCAAC
>CAYNOQ010000042.1:16284-21238 GCA_964398855.1 uncultured Mariniphaga sp.
ACCAACAGCACAAACGGCAGATAATATCCCGAAAACAGATTTTGCCGGACATCATCTTTTTGATTCTTCCAGAAATTGACCGGTTGAAAAAGCAACTCTCCTGTTAGTCTGAAAATTTTCCTGAAATAGACTTTCATTTTAGTTTTCCTCTTTTTGCAAAAATAAGCTTATTTCTGCGGACAAAGATAATTCGGGTTAAAGTGCAGGGATTATTTCAGATTTGCCGGCTGTTCTCTGCGCTCTTTCAGCAGTTTTTCAAAGGCAAACATTTCGTCCCGCAGCCGCGCGGCTTCTATGAAATCCAGCTCTTTTGCAGCGGTTCTCATCTGTTTTTTCAGGTTTTCAATGGTCTTTTCCAATCCGCTGATGCTCATGTATTTCACAACCGGATCGGCTGCAATGTCCGGAACCGGAGGTATATCGTAAGGAGAAGATTTCCTTCCTCCGCGGTATTCGTAGCCGATTATCTCGCGCGTGGGTTTAATGATTGGTGTCGGCGTAATATTATTTTCCTCATTGTATTTCAGCTGCTTTTCGCGCCGGTAGTTTGTGGAGTCGATGGTGCGCTGCATGGAGCCGGTAATTTTGTCTGCATACATAATGACTGTTCCGTTCAGATTTCGTGCAGCACGCCCTGCCGTTTGCGTCAGCGAGCGCTCCGAGCGCAGAAAACCTTCCTTGTCGGCATCCAAAATGGCAACTAACGAAACTTCGGGCAGATCAAGCCCTTCGCGGAGCAGATTGATTCCAACCAGCACATCAAATTTCCCGGAACGCAGCTGCTCCATGATTTCCACCCGCTCAATGGTATCCACATCGGAGTGGATATAGCGCGTTTTAACCCCAAGATTGAGCAGATAATTTGACAACTCCTCTGCCATGCGCTTGGTGAGCGTTGTAACCAAT
This sequence comes from uncultured Mariniphaga sp., assembly GCA_964398855.1. GTDB lineage: Bacteria > Bacteroidota > Bacteroidia > Bacteroidales > Prolixibacteraceae > Mariniphaga. The sequence goes on from CAYNOQ010000042.1 coordinate 17,191, forward strand.
ACGCGTTCATTTTTTTCGGTACGCAGATGAATTTCATGCATCAGATCGTCAATCTGATTCACGCTCGGACGCACATCAATAACAGGGTCAGGCAGTCCGGTAGGCCTGATAATCTGCTCAACCACAACTCCCTCGCTTTTTGCCAGCTCATAGTCTGCCGGCGTTGCGCTGACATAAACTACCTGCTTCACAATGCCTTCAAACTCTTCAAATTTCAGCGGTCTGTTGTCAATGGCTGCCGGAAGCCGGAAGCCGTACTCCACCAGCGTAACTTTCCGCGAATGGTCGCCGCCGTACATCGCACGGATTTGCGGAATAGTAACATGGCTCTCGTCAATGATTGCCAGAAAATCATCCGGGAAATAGTCGAGCAAACAGAATGGGCGCGTTCCCGGTTTTCGTCCGTCGAAATAGCGCGAATAATTTTCTATCCCCGGACAGTAGCCCAGTTCCCGCATCATTTCAATGTCATATTCCACACGTTGTTCAAGCCTTTTAGCTTCCTGATTTTTACCGATTTCCTTAAAATATTCTATCTGTGCAATCAGGTCATCCTGAATATGCCGGATAGCAGACTGCATTCGCCCCGGAGTTGTAACAAAAATATTTGCCGGATAGATAACCGCCTGATCCATTCGTTGGTAGGTTTGTCCGGTGAGCGGGTCAAATCCAGAGATTTCCTCGATTTCATCTCCCCAGAACACAATACGGATGGCGCTGTCTGCATAAGCCGGATAAACATCCACGGTATCTCCCTTCACCCTGAAATTTCCCCTTTGAAAATCCACTTCGCTTCGCGAATAGAGCGCATCAACCAACTGCCGGAGCACAACATTACGCGCAATTCTATCACCGGTTTTCACTTCGGTGATATTGGCGTGAAAATCATCGGGATTACCGATTCCGTAGAGACAGGAAACGGATGAAACCACAATCACATCGCGTCTTCCTGAGAGCAGTGATGAAGTTGTGCTCAAACGCAGCTTTTCAATATCCTGATTTATGGAAAGGTCTTTTTCGATATAGGTATCGGTGGTGGGAAGATAAGCCTCCGGCTGGTAGTAATCGTAATAGGAGACAAAATATTCCACGGCATTTTCGGGAAAAAACTGTTTCATTTCGCCATAGAGCTGTGCAGCAAGGGTTTTGTTGTGGCTCAGAATAAGCGTGGGACGCTGCACCTTTTCAATCACATTTGCCATGGTGAAAGTTTTTCCCGAACCGGTAACTCCCAGAAGGGTTTGAAAAGGCTCGCCGTTTTCAATGCCTTCCGCTAACTGCCGGATGGCTTCCGGCTGGTCACCGGTGGGTGAATAATCCGATACTACTTTAAATTGCATGATGCAAAATTAGTGAACTGTTTCAGAAATAAGAAATTGATTTCTTCCAGCCCGTAGTTTCATCGGCAAAGTTAGATTTGTGTCTCCTGATTATGAGAAGCTTGAAAATAAATGACGCTTATATCCGTTTTATTTCTTAAAATTGTACTTTTGCATTAAATCGCTCATACAACATTTTTCATCCATGATAAACAGAATATATCTTTATAAAATCACTGCTTTTCTGAGTGCAGTTTTACTCATGTCAATCCCGATAACTACCTATGCAGCAGAGCAATCAGAAGAAGTTTCCGGCAAAGGACTCCTGATTGGTGCACAGGCTACAACCAACGGATTAGGGTTTAATCTGAATTACATTTTAGGCAGGCGCCTGACCCTGAAAACGGGTATTGAATCGCTCAAAATCAATTACCCATTTCTGATGAAAGAGAGTGACATTTCCTATGACACGGAGCTGAATTACAAAACCGGCGGTGTTTTTCTGCTGGCTGATCTTTTTTACACCAATTCGCTCTATTTCACGGGCGGTGCAATTCTCAACAAATTTAATCCGACACTGAGCGGACTGGCTGTCAGCGATATGCAATATGGCGACATATCCATTCCGGCAGAAAAGGTAGGCACTTTTAATTTCGCCTTTGCGCCTAAAACGAAAATTTCTCCCTATGGCGGCATCGGTTTTCGGAAATTCTTTGGAAAAAGAAAACTGGTGAGCTACAATTTTGAAACGGGTCTGTACTATATCGGACCGCCAAAACTGACCATTGAAGCAACCGGCTTACTGAAACCTACTGCTGACCCCGCTCACGGGCAGATTCAGCGGCTCGAAAATCAATTCTCGGTTTACAAATATTATCCGGTGGTGAAATTTGCTATCGCCATGCGGCTTTTTTAACTTTAGCAAAACAATAAAATTTTCAGAAAAATGAAAAAACCGCTTAAATATAACACCATGAAACGACTGTTTTTTATCCTTATGATTGCACTTTTTTCCGGCTGTGCGGAATATCTTGACAATCCACTGAAAGACAAGGAAACAGGTGATGACATAAATCTTCTGCTAATCGATTTTAATTTTTTCAATACGCGGATTTCGGTAAAGTTGTTAGATGTGAGCAGCGGCTCGCTAATTGACAAACCTGCCACTGTCCGCTTTACGGGAGAAAACGGAAAAGATATTGTAACCTTTGCCGGTGAAAAACGCCCCGAGTTCAGTGTTACCAACGGACAGCTCGAAGTTACCGTTGACCCGAACTTTTCCATCTCTGAAAACAGCCCATTCCGGTTTGCTGTATCGGTTTCCGCTGACGGCTACAACAGCCTGAGCAAGGGATTTATTCTTCAAAGTGAAGGAAAAAAGACTATTGAGCTGAAACTCTCAAATATCGATGATGAATCGGAGTCGGAATATGGTGGTGAAGGTCCTGGCTTCGGGGATGGAGACACATCCATTGTCATCACCGGGAAACGGGCTGATTTACTTAAATCGGCTCAGGAAAATACACAGCCCTATAATATTGAGTATGAAATTTCCATTTCAAGTTTTTTGAAGTTTAAGGATGAAACCGGGAAACTGTTGTTTACTTCCAACGAAGAGCTGATGGATGCTTACAATGCTGACCCGTCCGGTTTTCTGAAATTGAAAGTGAGCAAATTCAGGGATTATGAACCGGGAACGGATGTGGTGGAAATTGACGGGCAATCGGTGAATGTGCTGTTCCACCAACTGGAAACCGGCAGATTAACGGAATTGCGCGTAGCAGATAAAAAAGTGGCTGACCTGAACGGCGGCGTCATTCAGTCGCGGTGCATCTACTCGGGAATGCCTGCTCCTGATCTGTTCGGATTTGCAGAGTTTTCTTCAGACAGATGGAGATTTACCGGTACTGAAACTATTTACAATCAGCTGAATTTCAGCTACGCAATAGCAAAAGCATCAACCGAGAAGTTGTGTGCAAGTGGAAGCAAAATCACATTCACGTCTAATGTGATTTCCAGTTTTTCATTGGATGCCGATGTGTTTGATGTCAACGATAACCTGCTCACCTATATTCACTTTAAAGGCAGCTTCCCGGAAACATTTACGGTTGAAAACACACCCAATCAGCCTGTGAAAATTGTCTTCAGAAACAATAATCCTTCGTTTCAGTCCATTCCGCCCGTTGAAATTTCAAATTTTTGCGCGGGCAGCTATCAGGTAAATGTGCAGCCTGCCACCGGCTACAAGGAGTATCAGATTGTTTTGCGCGCATTTTGCCGGGATAATCCCACTATTGCTTTTGCACCCACCTACAGCGGAGAGTACAAAATCAAGAGCAGCGATGATGTGTGGCAGGGGGCAGACATGAAAGGCGGCGTAGTTGATCTGTTGGGGCTTCCCGGACAGGAGTATGAATATCGCCTGCTTTGGGAAAACAGCTGGGAGTATTCCACGCTGATTACCGAATTTGACGAGAAAGGAGACTACCGCCACCCAAGTGGCTCAAAAATCAGGTCGGAGCAGATGAGCGACGGGCGCATTCGTATTTTTATGGAACATACTTTCAATCAGAACATCTGCGATGATTTGGGGTGGTAGAGATTTTTTCTGTCAGATTTTTGAAGGCAATCCGCTTGCCTCTATCCGGATAAACTTTGCTATATCTCCTCCCCAATTCTGACCTGATAGAAATCGGTTACCAACGTGTGCATCATTCCGGCAGCTTCTG
>CAYNOQ010000043.1:0-19850 GCA_964398855.1 uncultured Mariniphaga sp.
CCAACGCCTGTCCGTACTGAACTTTCAGCTGTTCTGCCCATTTGGGAAGAATGGAACAGCCCTCTCTGATGTCGTTTGTTACCACATTTCCGCCAAATGGAATAACGGCGGCATGGATCATAATTCCCTGATTGTAAACAGCAAGTTTGGTTGTTCCGGCGCCAATATCCAGCAGGATTGCCCCCATCTCTTTTTCATCTTCGGTCAGTGCGGCTTCGGCAGCTGCAAGCGGCGAAAGAATAACCTCGCCAAGCTCTGCGCCGGCATTTGCCAGCACCTTGCGGAAATTGGAAATGTGTATTCCCGGAACGGAAATCAGCTTAAACGTTGCCTCCATTTTTTGCCCGGTCATGCCAACAGGGTTTAGCTCGGCAAGCTCTCCGTCAACTGTAAAAGTTTGCGGAAGAATATGAATTGTGGTGAATTCCTGGTCGGTTTGCAGATTTTTCACCTCATCGTAAAGCGCATCCAAATCGGAGCGGATAACGACACCTTCGCCGGAAATATAGCGATAGCCCCTGTATTCCGTGATTTTCATCTGCTGCCCAGCAAAAGCGATGTCAACGGTTCTTATTTTGGCGTCAAGCTGTTCCCCGATTTCATGCAAAAGACGCTCAACCGCTTCTGACGCTTCGTCAATATTGATTATGATACCCCGCTTAATTCCGCGCGCAGGAACGGATGCTGAACCTAAAATTTCAATTTTCCCGTTCTCGTTTTTTTGTCCTGCAACTGCACAAAGTTTTGAAGTGCCTATGTCAATAACTACTGAAAAATTTGATTTGGAAGCCATATCTATCGTTTTTTTGCAACAATCTGATTCTTATATTTTAAACTGATTTTTTCATATTTTTCCCAGTTATTCCGGGCTAATATCTGTTCATAAAAGGTTTTCATGTTTCGTAGTTTATCCTGAAAATTATCCAATGAACCCAACTCAATCTGGTGATTTCCCACCAACGGCGTCAGCAGCAAATCCCCCGACTGCTCCACATGTATCTGCGTAATCTGCGCTTTCCAGAATGGATTTTCTTCCAAAAACAGCACAAAAGGCAACAGTTCTTCTTTGGCAAACTCTTCGGGAAAAAAGCCGGTGGCAACCATCACTTTTGCTGCATAGGAAGTGGAAACCGGAATTTTCTCACCTGTTTCATCCATGTAATAGCTTCCTCCGGACGACATTATCCGCAAAACGGGTTCACGATGTTTCACCCTGACGCCCAAAACTCCTTTGAATGAAGTGCTGTCGGAAGCAACCATTTTATACACCTCCGCATTGAGTATAGCCTGATGTTTTTCAATCTCCTTTTCGATAATTTCGGTATTTATCTGATCCATTCGCTTACCAATCAAATGATTGTCGGCTGCCATGATTATCCTCAGGACTTCGTCCTTGCTGATGCGGATAGACTCTCTTTCGCTGTATTCCACTTCGATGCTGCCACAGGTTATGTGTTTCACTTTTTTTGAAGTGAAAGCTAATGTAACTGCCAGAAAAGCAACCAACAAAATATATCCTGCAAGTTTTAATATCTTATACAACATCGGATTTTGTTTTTAAAACTTCAATAACAGCATCGGCAATATTAGTGATATTGCCTGCTCCCATAGTAACCACCACGTCGGTTTCCGAGTTTTTCAGCCACTCATGCACATTTTCTTTCTCCATCAGATGCCTGTTCGGATTTTTCATTTTTCCCAGAATCGTTTCTGATGAAATTCCTTCAATCGGCTCTTCGCGTGCCGGGTAGAGCGGAACCAGAACAGCTTCATCCAACATATCTAAACTTTTGGCAAATTCATCGGCAAAATCACGCGTGCGCGAATAGAGATGCGGTTGAAAAATTCCGGTAATTTTTCGGTCGGGATACAACTCCTTCAACGATGAAATCACAGCTTTCAGCTCTGCCGGATGGTGCGCATAATCATCAATATATATCTGATTCTCACTTTTATAGCGAACATCAAAACGGCGGGAAACACCTAAATATTCATTCAGTCCGCTCTTTATTTCGTCTGCCGAAGCTCCTGCCCAAAAAGCCAATGCGACGGCAGCCACAGCATTTCCCACATTCACAATGCCCGGATAGTTCAGCCTGCACCCGGAGATAATTCCTTCGGGTGTTTTTAAATCGAAGCGGTAACTACCGCTCTCTTTATCCAAAAACAGATTTAAAGTCTGAAAATCAGCGGTATCTCTCAAAGAATAACTGTATATTTCTGCATTAATGTTTTTAGTATCAAGCTCTACTCCTTTTTTAATTATCAGTTTTCCTTCGGGCTTAATCCGCGCAACGAAATCACCAAACGATTTGGTAATTTCGTTCTTATCCCCAAAAATATCGAGATGGTCGGCATCAATTGAAGTGATCAGCGCCAGAGTGGGATTCAGCTGCAAAAAGGAGCGGTCATACTCGTCTGCTTCGGCAACAATCCACGGTGAGTTTGCAGGGGGAAGCAACAGGTTATTCCCAAAGTTTTTGGAAATTCCGCCTAAAAATGCGCCGCATCCTTCAGGAGTTTTGCTCATAATTGTGGCTGTCATTGCGCTGACGGTTGTTTTTCCGTGCGTGCCTGCCACGGCAATGCAGTTTTTCTCATTGCAAATCAATCCCAGTGCGCGCGAGCGCTTAATCAGCCAGATCGGTTTTTCCCTGAACCAGCTGAGCTCCTTGTTGTCATCGGGAAGGGCGGGCGTGTAAACAGCCAGCGTTTCGGACGGATCCCAGTTTGTGGGAATATGACGAATGTCATCTTCAAAATGGATGGCAATACCTTCTGCCTGCATGGCGTCGGTGAGCGCAGTGCCTGTGCGGTCATAGCCGGCAACATTTCTGCCCGAATATTTGAAATAGCGGGCAAGCGCACTCATGCCAATCCCCCCGATTCCAAGGAAATAAACATTCTTTATATTTTGAAGATCACTCATTTTTTCAATAGTTTTTCTGCTTCATCAACAATTTGCCGGGTGGCTTCCGGTTTTGCCAACTGCTTTATGTTTTTTGCCAACTGCCGGCATCTCTCTTCATCTTTTATCAGGCTGAAAATTTCAGGAAAAAGCTTGTCGTTTATAACCGAATCAGGAATGAGAAGCGCCGCATTGCGTTCAGACAAAGCTTTTGCATTTTTTGTCTGGTGGTCTTCAGCCACATTTGGCGAAGGTATCAGCACAACGGTTTTCCCCACAAGGCACAGCTCTGAGATTGTTCCGGCGCCGGCTCGGGAAACTACCACATCTGCAATGGAGTAAGCCAGATCCATTCGCGTAATAAACTCATGTATATACAGGTTATCCGGCTTTTTCCCCTGCACTTTTTCCAAAATTCCCTCATAATAGAGCGAACCGGTCTGCCAGATAATGTCTGCATCCGCACCGGCAATTTCTTCAAGATTTTCAAGCACTGCCTCATTAATTGATTTTGCACCAAGGCTTCCGCCCACGATAAGAACAGTTTTTCTGCTGCCGCTCAATCCGAAATAATCTAATGCTTCCTGCTTGTTGTCAATGCTTTCAAGCAAAATTTCCCTGACCGGATTTCCGGTCAGCACAATTTTTTCTGCCGGAAAATAGCGCTCCATATTTTCATAAGCCACACAAATGGTCTGCGCTTTTTTGCCCAACAGCTTGTTGGTTATTCCCGCATAGGAGTTCTGCTCCTGAATGAGTGTTGGAATTCTCTTTTTTGCAGCTGCCCGAAGCAGGGGACCACTTGCGAAGCCCCCTACTCCAATGGCAATCTGCGGCTTGAATTGATTGATTATCTTTTTTGCCATCTTGTTGCTTTTCAGCAACCTGACAAAAAAGTTTAACATTTTGATGCCGGGCTTGCGGGGAAAACCTGTTACCGGCAGTCCGACAATCTCATAGCCGGCAACAGGCACCCGCTTCATCTCCATTCTGTTAAGCGCCCCAACAAACAATATTTCGGCATCGGGAAACCTTTTCCTGATTTCATCAGCAATGGAAAGGGCAGGGAAAATATGCCCTCCGGTTCCGCCTCCGCTTATTATGACTCGTTCAATTTTCATATTTTTTATTCATATCCATATCTTCGTCGGGCAGCGCCACCTGCACCGGTGGTTTTTGTATCTGCCGGTTAACCTGATTCTGGTAGCTGACACTCAGCACACAACCAAAAGCGACAGAAGTGAAAAGCAGTGATGTTCCCCCAAGGCTTATCCATGGCAGCGGCTGACCGGTCACAGGAAGTGCACCGGTGGAAACGCCGATATTTATCATCGCCTGAAAAATCAGCACCAATGAAAGTCCGGTTACCAAGAATGCCGGAAAAGTGCGCGTGGCACGGCGCACAATAATTATCGCCCTGAAAAGGAAAACGAGATACAAAAACATGACGGCAATTCCGCCAATCAGTCCGTACTCCTCAACTATAATTGCAAAAATAAAATCGTTATATGCAGCAGCCATATAGTTGCTGACATCCGAACGCCCGGGTCCCTTACCCAAAATTCCGCCTTCGTAAATTGCTAATTTGGCATAATCTGCCTGCGTAATTCCCTTTTCGGCATTCGGGTCGCCGTTAATGAAGCGGTCAACCCTTGCCTTCACCGTGTGAACGCGGGTATATGACGAAGGAACCGAATCGGCAAGGAAATAGATGGAAGCGGCAATTCCGGCTCCCGCAACAACCGTAAGAAACAGATACCTGTAAGGTATTCTGCCGACATACATCATCAGGAAAATGGTGAGAAACAGCAGGGCAGCCGTTGAAAAATTGGAAATGAAAATTAATCCGCAAACCACTGCCGTATGTGCAATAATGATGAAATATGCTCTTTTCAGTTCACTTTTTGAGTTTTGCGTTTTTCCCAAAATTTTTGCGGTGAACATGATGAGAGAGATTTTTGCCAGTTCTGCCGGCTGAAAGGAGAGCAGCCCGATATCCAGCGTTCTCCCACTACCCGAAGCTCTTCCCGACAATTTGAGCGCAACCGAAAAAAGCAGCACCCCAATGCTGAGATAGACCAGAAAATTTGCCATAATAGCAAAAATTCTTACCGATAAAAAGTTCACCATCACTAACATCAGCGCAAGTCCCATCCCTAAGAAAAACAGCTGTCTGACCAGGAAATACATGGTATTTCCGGAAGCCTGACGATAGGCAAGCGCCCCCGTTGAGCTGTAAACAATGAGCAGCGAAATCAGCGACAACAGCAGCAGCACTACCCAGATTACCCGGTCGCCCTTGAATATTTTTAAATCTAATGCGTTCACTTATAAATTTCTTACCTGTTCTTTAAATTGTTTTCCCCTGTCTTCGTAGTCTTCAAACAGATCGAAGCTGGCGCAGGCAGGCGAAAGTAAAACCGTATCGCCGTTTCTGGCTAAATAATAGGAAGCCTTCACCGCTTCTTCCATGCCGGAGGCATCCACAATGTTTTTTATGATTTTGCCAAAGGCGTCATGCAGTTTTCTGTTGTCTTTTCCAAGACAAACAATCGCTTTAACCTTTTCCCGCACCAATGGCTTTATCATGGAGTAATCATTCCCCTTGTCAATGCCGCCGGCAATCCATACAATGGGCTTGCTGATTGTTTCCAGTGCATACCAGGTTGAATTCACATTGGTTGCCTTTGAGTCGTTAACAAACTCTATCCCATGTACTTTCAGGAATCTCTCCAGCCTGTGTTCCACTCCCTCAAAACCGGCAAGGCTCTCGCGAAGCTCATCATTTTTTATTTTGCAAACCATGCTTGCAATGCCCGCCGCCATGGAGTTATACACATTGTGTTTTCCCTGTAACGCTAAATCCAGAATAGACATATCGAACTGATTTTTTTTATAATTAATAATCATTTTTTCATTGAAAATACCTGCTCCCGGACTTGCCGCTTCGCCCATTGTGAAAGGAATTTGGACAGGTTTTATCTCTCTTTTCCGCAATTCGCTGCAGATGGCTTCATCATCGGCGCAATAGATGAAAAAGTCATTTTTTCGCTGGTTTTGAAGAATGCGGAATTTGGAATCGGTATATTCCTGCATGTTGTAATTGTACCGGTCGAGATGGTCGGGTGTGATGTTGAGCAAAACCGAAATATCCGCCCTGAAGTCAGACATTCCATCCAACTGAAAGCTGCTCAGCTCAATCACATAAACATCATGCTGCTCCTCAGCCACCTGCCATGCAAAACTTTTTCCCACATTTCCCGCCATGCCCGCATTGATTCCCGCTTTTTTCAGAATATGAAAAAGGAGCAGGGTTGTGGTAGTTTTGCCGTTGCTTCCGGTGATGCATATTGTTTTTGCGGTGTTGTATCTGCCTGCAAATTCTATTTCTGAAATAACCGGAATTCCGGTATTTTTAAGTTTCTGAACAAGTGGCGCCGAATCGGGTATTCCCGGGCTTTTAACAACAAGTTCCGCATTTACTATTTTTTCTTCGGAATGTCTTCCCTCTTCAAACTCAATACGGTAGTCATTCAGGATTTTCTTATATTTTTCCTTGATTTTTCCAAAATCGGAAACAAAAACGGCATAGCGCTCCTTTTGCGCCAAAATTGCCGCACCCACTCCGCTTTCGCCTGCTCCCAATATGACTATCCTGTTTTTCATTGCTCTGTTACTACCTGACTTTGAGTGTTAGAACTACGGTCATCACTGCTAAAATTATTCCCACAATCCAGAATCGGGCAACGATTTTTGCTTCGTGAATTCCCTTTTTCTGAAAATGGTGATGTATCGGACTCATTAAAAAGACCCTTCTGCCTTCGCCATATTTTCTTTTGGTATATTTAAACCAGCCTACCTGAATGACAACCGAAAGATTTTCCACAAGGAAAATCCCGCACAGCAACGGAATCAGAATTTCCTTTCTGATGATTACCGAAAAAACCGCCAGAATTCCACCTAAAGCAAGGCTGCCGGTGTCTCCCATGAAAACCTGCGCCGGGAACGAATTGTACCACAAAAATCCGACTGTAGCGCCGATGAACGCTGCAATAAATACAGTCAGCTCGCCCACATTGGGGATATACATGATGTTCAGATAATCGGCGTAAATAACGTTTCCGCTCACATAAGCCAGTATTCCCAAAGTTGCACCGCTGATAGCCGATGTTCCCGTCGCCAGCCCGTCAATGCCGTCGGTGAGATTGGCTGCGTTGGACACTGCCGTGATGATGAAAATGATTGCCAGCGCATAAACCACCCATTTCAGCCACGAAGCCGCATCACCTGCCCATGCTACTAACCACGCATAATCAAATTCATTCTCTTTGATGAAAGGCAGTGTGGTTTTTGTCGATTTTACGTCTTGCGCCACTTTTTGGAGCTTTTGCTGCCCGGTTTGCGGGTCCACAACAATTTCATGCAAATCTGCTCCCGTTGCGCTTTGCACATTTTCATGCACCAGCACGTTATTGTTCAGAAACAGCGTTGCAGCCACAAACAATCCCAATGCAACCTGCCCGAAAATTTTAAACTTGCCTGCAAGGCCCTGCTTGTTTTTCTTAAAAACTTTAATGTAGTCATCCGCAAATCCGATTAGCCCCAAAAAGGCTGTCGTAATAAGCATCAGCAGAATATAAATATTGTCTAACCGGGCAAACAGCAGCGTTGGAATTATAATGGCAAACAGAATAATCAGCCCGCCCATTGTGGGCGTTCCCTTTTTCTGAGCCTGCCCTTCCAGACCTAAATCGCGCACCACTTCCCCGATTTGTCTTCTGTGCAAAATATTGATCATCTTTTTTCCGAATGCCGTGGTAATGAACAGAGACAGAATAATAGCCGCACCCGAACGGAACGAAATGTACTGAAACATCCCGATTCCGGGAATATCAGTGTGTGCCAGCCATTTATACAAATAATAAAACATAACAGGTTAATCGTTAATCTTCAATACCAAAACATTTTTTCACCTCTTCCACATCATCAAAATGATGTTTAACTCCATGTATTTCCTGATAGTTTTCGTGCCCTTTCCCGGCTATCAGGATAATATCTCCGGGCTGAGCCAGAAGTACGGCGGTTTTAATCGCCTCCCTCCGGTTTTCGATGGAGAGCGTTCTGCTTTTCATCTGCGGCTCAACACCCGCTTCCATATCGCGGATAATCTGTGCCGGGTCTTCGGTGCGCGGATTGTCGGAAGTGAGAATCACTTTGTTGCTGCCCAAAAGCGCCTCCTGTGCCATTTCCGGGCGTTTGGTTTTGTCGCGGTCGCCGCCGGCTCCCACCACCGTTATGATCTGTTCATTTTTACTGCGAATTCCGTCTATCGCCACAAGCACATTTTTCAGCGCATCGGGCGTGTGGGCATAATCAACAATCGCCAGTTTTCCATCGGCGCTGCGGATGGTTTCAAACCTGCCTTTCACCGGCTCCAGATTGCTGATTTGAGTCAGCACCTCCTCCGGGTCCTGCCCCAGATTTACTGCAACTGCATAAACTGCCAGCAGATTTGATGCGTTGAACTGCCCCACAAAGCGGGTCCAGACCTCCTGCCCTTCAAAGCTCAGCAACATGCCGTTAAAATGCGTTTCAAGAATTTTGCACCGAAAATCTGCCATGCTTCTCCCGGAATAGGTGATTTTTCGTGCTTTTGAATTTTGTACCATCACCATTCCGTTTTTGTCATCAACGTTGGTCAATGCAAAAGAATTTGCCGGCAGCCGGTCAAAAAAGGATTGCTTTACCCGGATATATTCTGCAAAAGTTTTGTGGTAATCCAGATGGTCGTGTGTGATGTTGGTGAAAACTCCCCCCGCAAACTTAACTCCTGCAATACGCTGCTGCTGAATGGAATGCGAGCTGACTTCCATAAAACAGTAGCTGCAACCGGCATCCGCCATCTCCTGCATTAACTGCTGAATTTTTACTGCATCGGGAGTCGTCTGCGAAGCAGTTTCTTCGCTGTCGTTAATCCGGTAGGAAATGGTGGAAATCAGTCCGGCCTTGTATCCCAACTCACGAAAAAGACGAAACAGCAGGGTTGCAATGCTTGTTTTTCCGTTGGTTCCCGTTACTCCGACCACTTTGATTTTTCGGGACGGAAAACCACGGAAAGCCGAAGCAAAAAGACCGGTAGCCTCAGCGGAATCAGATACTTTCACATAAGTTTTCCCGGCTTCCATTTCCGCCGGAAGCGTTTCGCAAACCACTGTATTGGCGCCGTTTGCAATGGCAGCGGAAATAAACTGATGCCCGTCACTTTTAAGCCCGCGCTGAGCAATGAATAAACTTCCCGGACGAACTTTCCGGGAATCAAATTCAACAGAAGTAACTTCCACGGTATCTGATCCGTGAAGTTCCAAATATTTTATGTTTTTCAATAACTCTTTTAACTTCATTTCAACTCAGCGTTAAATAGACGAATGAACCGCGTGAATAATTTGAACCCGGCGCAATGGACTGATCCTTCACTTTTCCGGTGCCTTTTATTTTTACCTGCAAGCCTGCATTTTCAAGTATAAAAACAGCATCGCTGGCGCCCATTCCTCTCACGTCCGGCACTTTCCCCGAAGGAAGTTCAACCGTATTTAAAAGCAATTTGCCGTCAGTTTCTTTTATGGATGCCATTCCCGAACCGGCTTTGCCGCCAATGTTACCGATTTTCAGCTCGTGTGCCACCCGTAAAATATTTTCGGTGCTGCCCATTTTTATTTGCGGCAGTTCCGGAATTTCGGGAGTTTCAGTTTCGTCAACGGGGTCATCAAAAAGATTGCTTGCCGCAAAAACACGCTCTGCAATTTCCTTGAAAACCGGACCGGCAACGGAGCCCCCGTAGAACACGCCGCCCCGCGGATTATTTATGGTAACTATTAGTGAATACCGCGGATTGTCTGACGGGAAATATCCCGCAAACGAAGCCAGATACATCCCTTTTACGTATCCTCCCGTGCCGGCAGAAATCTGTGCGGTGCCCGTTTTTCCGGCAATCTTAAACCATGGGTTTTGCAGTGAGCGCCCGGTTCCAAATTCGCAAACACCCTCAAGCATTTTTTGCGCCTTACCTATCGTTTCCCGCGTGGTAATCATCGGATTCAGCACTTCCGTTTTAAACTGACGGATCAAAACCCCGCTTTCCCTGATTTCGCGCACTAACCGCGGTTTCACCATGCAGCCGTTGTTGGCAACCGCATTATAGAAAGTCAGTATCTGAAGCGGCGTCATTTTCGATTCATATCCATAAGACATCCACGCCAGCGTTGTTCCCCACCAGTCGCTGTCGCCCGGGTATTTGAAATAGGGTTTACCCTCTCCCTTCAGCTCAATTCCCAAAGGTTTGTTAAGTCCGAAACCATAGATGCGATCCACAAATTTCTCCGGATTCTGCTCGTATGCTTTGGTAATAATTTTAGCAACTCCCACATTAGAAGATTTCTCAAAAATCTGCTTCACCGTCATCTCTCCGTGCCCGCCATAGCGATAATCGCTGTCATAAATCGTCCGGTTCCGGTATTTCCATACGCCGCTTCCGGTGTCATAAACAGTGCTTGTGTCGGTCAGTCCGTCTTCCATGGCAGCCATCAGCGAAATGAGCTTGAAGGTTGAGCCGGGTTCGTAGCTTCCCTGATTGCCCATGCCGTAGTTGTAGTTTTCAGTGTAGCCCCCCTTTTCTCTGCCTAAGTTGGCAATTGCCTTTATCTCACCGGTTTTTACTTCCATCAGAATGGCAGTTCCCCAGTCGGCAGAATGCCTTTCAAGATTTTGAAGCAACGCACTTTCGGTAATATCCTGAAGTTTAACGTTTAAAGTGGTGATTACGTCCATTCCGTCCTGCGGCTCAATCTCAATCCGGCTAACCCACCTTCCCGAAAGATTTTCGCGATAGCTGATGCCCTCCTTCCCTTTGAGATACTGCTCGTAGGCGCCCTCAAGTCCGGTATAGCCGATGTTGCCGTGCACACCGCCATAAGCGCCTTTGTTCAGGTCGCCAATGGTGCGCAAAGCCAATGAGCCAAGCGGCGTTATTCTCAGGTTTTCCTGTTCGATAATCATCCCGCCACCGTATCGCCCGCGCCGCAGAATGGGAAATTTCTTCACTTTTTGCAGTTCGTGGTAGTCGATTTTTCGCGGAGTGAGCATAAAACCGCGGTTGTTATTTTTATAGGCTGTGTTGAGCCTTTGAGTGTACTCTTGCTTGGATGCATTTTTGAAAAATGCGGAAAGGTAGTGCGCCAGAGAATCGGACTCGTTGCTGAAAACCTTTTTTACCCCTTCGGCAGCCAGATCAATGCGAACAAAGTATCCGGGAACCGATGTTGCCAAAACACTCCCGTCATCGGCACAGATATTCCCCCGGTTGGGTTCAATCCTCACCGTGTTTTCCTTCAGATTTTTTGCAATTTGCTCCCAGCGGCTGTTCTCAATTTGCTGAACGGAAATCATCTTATAAATCACCCACAGGCTGAATAAAAACAGCACCAGATAGATGACGGCAATTCGGGTTACTATGGATTTCCTGATGTCCATGATTACTTATTCTTTTTGACAACAATTTTCCGTGGCGGACGAATGGGAGAAACTAACCCTAATTCGGATTTTTCAACTAACTCGCCAACTTCCGAAGGCCTGCTCACGTCCATAAGCCGGGCTGAAAGCGTAATCGATTCGGAGCGAAGTTCATCTAACTGGTTCTGAACAGATTCAATTTGTCTGATGGTACGCTCAGACCAGTTGCGGTTGGTGATGAGCACCAGTGCAAAAATGACAATCAGCCCGATGAAGGGCAGTTGCCGGGTAAAGCGTTCGTCGGTGAGAATCGTGCCTCCCAAAAACGATTTCACATCGGGTCTTTTCTTATTTTTGTGTGTTTTCTCTTTCATCTCAAATCTTTTCTGCTATTCGTAATTTGGCGCTTCGTGCGCGTGCATTTTTTTCAATTTCCTCCTCTCCCGGAACGATTACCTTTCGGTTTATCAGCTGAAACGGGCTTTTTGCATTTCCGTAGAAATCCTTTTCAACCCTGCCTTCAAAGTTTCCGGATCGCATAAAGTTTTTGCACAGCCGGTCTTCCAGACTGTGGTAGGTGATTACTGCTAACCTTCCACCGGGTTTCAGCACTTCGAGGGATGCGGTCAAAAATTCGCGGAGCGCTTCCATTTCGTCATTCACCTCAATACGTAAAGCCTGAAATACCTGCGCCAGATATTTTGTTTCATATTTTGGAAATGCACATTTTGACGCTATCTCCCTCAACTGTCCCGTTGTTTCAACCGGCTGTTCCGTTCTTGCCCGGACAATTTCCGTAACCAGTCTGCGTGCATTTTTTATCTCGCCATACATTCTGAAAACAAATAACAGCTGCTCTTCGCTGTAGCGGTTAACAATCTGAGCTGCATCTATTTTGCTGTCCCTGTTCATCCGCATATCCAGCTTCTCGTCAAACCGAAAGGAAAACCCGCGGTCAGCCACATCAAAATCGTGTGATGAAACGCCCAGATCGGCAAAAATTGCATCCACTTGTCCGGCTTCGAAATATCTCAGGAAGTTTTTCAGATACCTGAAGTTGTGACGGATAAAAAAAAGCCGGTCATCTTTAACAATATTCCCGGCTACATTCCCATCCTGATCGAAAGCGAACAGTTTCCCGTTACCTAATTTTTCAAGAATCAGCCGGGAGTGGCCGCCTCCTCCGTAGGTGGCATCAACCACCTTCGCTCCCGGAAAAAGATTCAGTCCCTGAATGCTTTCTTCCGTCATCACCGGTATGTGATACGAAGTTGCCATTATTCCGCCGTCTTATTTTTTCTTTTCTCCCTAAACCGTTTTGCAAATGCCGCTTTATCCATGCGCTGCATTTCGTAAACCTCACTGTCCCAGATTCGGATGGAAAGCCCCATACCAATCAGGCGCACATTTTTTTTCAGCTTGCCATAGCCTAAATATTCTGCCGGGATATTAATCCGCCCGTTAGCTGCCATGCCAACCTTAATAAAGTTTTCATAAAAAAACTGCAGGAATCCGTCATCTTCTTCGTCGAACGGATCGAGTGTGCTTTTGAAGGCTGCTACCCGGTCTTTCCAGAAATGCTCCGGATAGACGTCGAGACAGTCCTTGAACAGATTCCGCTCAATAACAAGCGGTTCAAGAGCCATATCACCCATCTCTTTTTTCAGCGCCGCAGGGAGCACAATGCGCCCTTTGTCGTCGATGGTTGCGTTATATGTTCCTGTAAATTCTGTCATTTCTCAAATTCTGCAAAAAAATTAACCGTAAAAGTATAAATTAATTCCAAATTATTCCACTTCATTCCACTTTATTCCACCCACGCATATAACGATTTTGTTGAAAAGAATGTTGATGATTTGTTGAAAAGTTAATGAAACAATGTTGACTAAAGCATCAACCAGCTAATAATAAGCATATTAAGTATTTTTTATTATTTTTAAACAGCGGTTGATAACTCCATAAAAAATTCTGAATGTGTTTAAAAAGAATTAGTTAAAACCGATTCGGGATTTTAAAACCGATAAAACATCAGTTCAAAGTAGCCAAATGTTTAAAGTTGGCAGATAAAATGATTTTTTAACATTAAAAAGGTCTCCGATTAACGATTCATTTTATTTTTGTAAAACTATTTTGTCAAAATGTGTCACTGTGGAAGAAGTAGAGTCAGTTCCTTTTGAGCCTATCAACATTCGAAAAGTATTTGCATCGAAGAATCCTGCACTTGCAAAGATGATTCCCGGATTTGTATATCGCTATATCGACCGGATTTTACACATCGATTTTTTCAATGATTTTATTGAGCGTAACTGGAATTTCAAGGGAACTTCTTTTGTAAACCGGGTTGTTGAAGAGTTCAACGTAAAACGTTTTTTGCACGGAACGGAAAATATTCCCGATTCGGGAAAATTCATTTTTGCCAGCAACCACCCTTTGGGTGGGTTTGATGGTCTTTTGCTGCTGAAAACCGTGGATGAAGAACTTGGAAATCCAAAGTTTTTAACCAACGATATTTTACTGAATATTCCCCAGCTCCGCGATGTTTTTGTTCCGGTGAACAAGCACGGCGGACACAGCAGAGATGCGGCAAAGCTGCTGGCTGAAGCATATGAGTCGGATGCACAAATTCTGATTTTCCCGGCGGGACTGGCATCCAGAAAAATAAAGGGGAAAATTGTGGACTTAGAGTGGAAAAAACATTTTATATCCAAGTCAATTCAGTATAACCGGGATGTAATTCCGGTTTTTGTGAAGGGTCAAAATACCAGTCGCTTTTACAGAATTGCCCGCTTAAGAAAATTTTTCAGAATACCCTGGAATCTGGAGATGTTTTTTCTGCCCGACGAAACCTATCGCCACAGAAATACCGAAGTTCATATATTTTTCGGAAAACCTGTTTCTCATACCGTTTTTGACAAATCAAAGACACATGAACAATGGGCTGAGTGGGTTAAGAAACAAGTATATCTGTTACCAATTCAGTTAAATAAAGTGAAATAAAGAATTTATAAAGTTCAATTTATAACCTTTTTATTAGTTTTGCTCTCTGTTTTTATATAAAAAACCATTATGATTTGCACACACATTACTGAACACCAGCAAGTTGCGCAAACATGTAAGTTTTGACAATTTTAATTGTAAGAGGATTTAGATAATGAAAGAAATAGTAGCGCCACTCCCCAAAGAACAGATTATTGCTGAGCTTACGCCCGACAAGTTGCTCCGCACAACCAACAAGGGGGATAATGAGATTTATGTGGTGACATACGATAATTCTCCGGCTGTTATGCACGAAATCGGAAGATTGCGTGAAATAACATTCAGGAATGCAGGCGGCGGAACCAAAAAACAAACTGATATTGACAGCTACGATACAGCCGAATATCCTTACAAACAACTGATTGTGTGGGATCCGGCAGCAAAGGAAATTTTAGGCGGCTACCGCTATATGCTTTGCTCAGAGGTGCCTGCGAGCACTAACGGTGAAATTCAGATGGCAACCGCCCGGCTGTTCAATCTTTCCGACAGGTTTGTGAACGAATATCTGCCAAACACGCTGGAACTTGGAAGGTCGTTTGTGCAACCCGCTTACCAGTCGAGCAAAGCGGGAGCCAAAGCGCTGTTTGCATTAGATAATCTTTGGGACGGATTAGGCGCTCTCACCGTGGAGCACCCCGAGCTTAAATATTTTTTCGGAAAAATAACTATGTATCAGCACTTCCACAACGGTGCGCGAAATCTTATTCAGTACTTTTTCAAAAAGTATTTCCGGGACAGGGACAATCTGGTTTATCCCAAGGAACCTATTGAATTTGACTACGATGATGATGAGATGAAAGCCATTTTCGCTGGAAGCGACTACAAGGAAAATTACCGGATTTTAGTGCAGACTGTCAGGCAGCTTGGGGAAAATGTTCCGCCGCTGATCAATGCATACATGAATCTTTCACCATCAATGAAAACTTTTGGAACGGCGCTGAATGAAAGCTTCGGCGGAGTGTTGGAGACCGGAATTATCGTTACGATCAAAGATATTTATCAGGTGAAATACGACCGCCACATTGAAACATATATTCAGAACAAAAACGGAAATTCGGAAAATTCCAATTCGTTTTAAGCACCATGTTTCAGCGGCGCCGCAAATTTTCGCACATCTTCGGCAGTAATTTCCTTATCGCATAAGATAATCAGACGCTCAATCACATTCCGGAATTCGCGGATATTTCCCGTCCAGTTGATTTTCTGCAATTCGGCAATGGCATCATCGGAGATTGTTTTCACTGGCATTCCGTACTCATTACAAACCAATGTAATAAAATGGGAAGCGAGCAGCGGAATGTCGTCCAGGCGTTCGTTCAGCGAAGGAACATGAATAAGGATAACGCTCAGCCGGTGGTATAAATCTTCGCGAAACCTGCCCTCTTCAATCTCTTTTGAGATGTTTTTATTGGTTGCGGCAACCACACGAACATCCACTTTAATCTGCTTGTCGCCACCAACCCGCGCAATCACATTTTCCTGAAGTGCACGAAGAACTTTTGCCTGTGCCGACAGACTCATGTCGCCGATTTCGTCCAAAAAAAGAGTTCCACCGTTTGCCAACTCAAATTTTCCAATCCGCTGTTTGATGGCAGAAGTAAAAGAGCCTTTTTCGTGCCCAAACAGCTCACTCTCAATTAATTCAGAAGGAATTGCCGCACAGTTTACTTCCACAAAAGGACCCTTTGAGCGATTGCTCTGGTCGTGAATCCGGCGGGCAACCAGCTCTTTTCCGGTTCCGTTTGCGCCGGTTATCAAAACCCGTGCATCGGTGGGAGCCACCCGGTCAGCCATATCAATTATTTTGACAATTGCCTGAGATTCGCCAATAATTTCAAATTTTTTACTGACCTTCTTTTTCAGAATTTTTGTTTCGCTCACTAATGTGGATTTGTCCATGGCGTTGCGTATTGTGATGAGCAGGCGGTTCAGGTCGAGCGGTTTTTCGATAAAATCATACGCGCCTTTTTTTATGGATTCAACCGCCGTGTCGATGTTTCCGTGTCCCGAAATCATCACCACCGGCGAATCGGCTGCAATTTCATTCAACTTTTCCAACACTTCAATGCCATCCATGCCGGGCATTTTTATATCGCAAAGAATAATATCATACTCTTTTTGCTTAACCATTTCCAGTCCTTTTATCCCGTCTTCGGCAAGGTCAACACTATATTTTTCATATTCCAGAATATCCTTCAGCGTATTGCGGATACTTCTCTCATCATCAATAACCAGAATTTTTGACATAATTTTTTTAAATATTTTAAACTTGCATGCTCCGATTACGGAACATGCAAATATATAAAAAGAAAAGGGCAGCTACTTCTCTACCCTTTATATTAATCCCAAACGAACAAGCTATAGAGTATGCATTACACTAAAAACAGTTCCGGATTTCCCGAAAAATTTTCCTTTAAAATGCGCTCAAAAATTACAGCACAGCGCAAAATGGATAAGCGCTGCCAATCCGGCTCCGGCAACGGGACCGAGTACCGGAATCCATGAATATTGCCAGTCTGTGTCATCCTTATCGGGAATGGGCAGCAGTGCATGCATAATGCGCGGACCAAGGTCGCGGGCTGGATTGATGGCATATCCGGTTGTTCCGCCAAGGCTCAACCCGATGGCAAACACTACCAGAGCCACAGGCAATGCACCCAAAGAGCCCAGACCAACTTTCTGACTGCCAAAACTTTCATAAGAAATTTGCGGAATGGTTATCAGCAGCACTGCCAGAACCAAAATAAATGTGCCGATCATTTCCGAGAAAAAGTTGTTTCTGAAATTTCTGATTTCCGGGAAAGTACAGAAACATGCCTTTTTGATATTCGGTGTTTTTGTAATTTTGAAATGATCTCTGAAAAAGATATAGACTACCGTGGCGCCTAACATGGCTCCAAGCATTTGTGCCACGATAAACGGCACAACTTTCACCCATTCAAACAATCCGCTGAACGCCAGTCCTAACGTAACTGCCGGATTGATGTGTGCGCCGCTGATATCGGCAGTGATAATGACTGCAACAAACACAGCCATTGCCCACCCGGTGGTTATCACTATCCAGCCGCCGCCAAAGCTTTTGGTTTTTTCAAGATTCACATTGGCAACCACGCCATTGCCAAGCACCATTAAAACGAATGTGCCTAAAAATTCACCCCAAAACTCTACCATAAAATTTCATTTTTTTGATTTGCTAATTGATTGTTTGCACTCTATATGTTGATAATTTCTATTCGTGAGTTTCATACCATGCTTTACTTCGCTCTACAGCCTTTTTCCAACGGATAATCACTTTTTTGAACTCTTCCCGGTCTTCTGCCGGTGAGAATTTGCGGTCAACCTGCCACTGCTTGCTGATTTCGTCTATGTTTTTCCAGAAACCGGTGGATAAACCTGCAAGATATGCTGCCCCCAGAGCTGTGGTTTCGGTAATTTTGGGGCGAACTACGTCGGTGTTGATACTGTCTGCCTGAATCTGCATCAGCAGGTTATTTACCGCCGCACCACCGTCAACCCGCAGTTCATTCACTTCAATTCCCGAATCGCCTGCCATGGTTTCAATCACTTCCATTGATTGCAGTGCAATTGCTTCAAGAGCTGCCCGCGCAAGGTGCGCTTTTCCCGATCCTCTGCTCAGTCCGATAATGGTTCCGGTGGCATACTGATCCCAGTGCGGCGCACCCAAACCAACAAATCCGGGAACAAAGGAAACACCGCCACTGTCATTCACCTGTGATGCCAGCGCTTCAATATCTGCCGATGATTTAATGATTCCCAGTTCATCGCGCAGCCATTGCACTACGGCGCCTGCAACAAATATACTCCCTTCAAGAGCATAGGTGGTTTGCCCGTTTATCTGCCAGCCGATGGTGGTGAGCAGTTTGTTTTTTGAAATAATAGGCTTGTCGCCGGTGTTCATCATTGCAAAACAACCCGTTCCATAGGTATTTTTAACCATACCCTCTTTAATGCACATCTGCCCGAACAGGGCTGCCTGCTGGTCGCCGGCAATTCCCGAAACCGGTATTTCTGCGCCTAATAAATCTTTATCGGTTTTTCCGTAAATCTCACTGCTCTGCTTCACTTCGGGGAGAATAGCTTTGGGCACATCCAAAATTTCAAGCAGCTCGTCATCCCAGCTTAAAGTGTTGATATTGAACAGCAGTGTCCGGCTGGCATTGGAAACGTCGGTAATATGCAGTTTGCCGCCTGTCAGTTTCCACACGAGCCAGGTATCAACAGTTCCAAAGGCAAGTTTGCCTGAGTTTGCCAGTTCACGCGCCCTTGGAACATGGTCTAAAATCCATTTGATTTTGGTTCCCGAAAAATAGGCATCGATGACCAGACCGGTTTTTTCGGCAAAAGTTTTTTCATATCCCTTCACTCTCAGTTCATCGCAAATTCCTGCAGTGCGCCTGTCCTGCCAAACGATGGCATTATAAACCGGTTCGCCGGTTTCTCGATTCCAGATCAGGGTTGTTTCACGCTGGTTGGTGATGCCTATTCCTGCTATTTCATCAGGAGAAATATTGTTTTTCTCCATCACCTCACGGGCAACACCCAACTGTGTTTCCCAGATATCTCCGGGTCTGTGCTCCACCCATCCCGGGCGCGGATAAATTTGTTCAAACTCTTTTTGAGAAGTGTTGATAATTTCCCCGGAATGATTGAAAACAATGGCTCTGTTGCTGGTGGTACCGGAGTCGAGTGCAAGAATGAATTTTTGCATGAATCTGATTTTTTAAGATTTTAAAGCCCTGAAAATACAATATTTCAGGGAAAATGAAACAAAATTTAAATTTATTTCCAGTTTCTTCTTGTGATCACTTTTTTGGGGAAAGCACAGGAGCTTGAAATTCAGCGCATCTTCTTGTAAGCGTTAATCAGCCCGTTTGTTGATACATCATGCGTTGTAACCGGCTGGTTGTCACCAAGCTCAGGCAAAATAAGACCGGCTAACTGCTTGCCCAACTGCACACCCCACTGGTCAAAACTGTAAATATTCCAGATAATGCCCTGCACAAAAATTTTGTGTTCATACATTGCAATCAGTGAACCGAGAGTGTGCGGAGTTACTTTTTTCACCAAAATTGAATTGGTGGGCACATTTCCGTGGAAAACTTTAAAAGGAGTAAGCAGGGCGATTTCATCATCTGGTTTTCCTTCGCTTTTTAGCTCGTCAATCACCTGCTCTTCGGTCTTTCCTGTCATGAGTGCCTCAGTTTGTGCAAAAAAATTGGCAAGTAATTTCTGATGATGGTCGCCAATCTGGTTGTGGCTGATTGCAGGTGCGATAAAATCGCAGGGAATCAGTTTGGTTCCCTGATGAATCAGCTGATAGAAAGCGTGTTGCCCGTTGGTGCCGGGTTCGCCCCAGATAATCGGACCGGTCTGGTATTCT
>CAYNOQ010000044.1:0-15442 GCA_964398855.1 uncultured Mariniphaga sp.
GAAATTTTTCTACTTTCGCTACTTAAAATTTTAAAAGATGGCAACAAAAACACTTAGAACCGAACCACAAAAGCGTCTGCACTCATTAGATGCACTGCGCGGATTTGATATGTTCTGGATTACCGGCGGCGGCGCCTTAGTTATTGCACTATCGAATATCTTTGGTCCCAACTGGATAGAAACCCAAATGCACCATGTGAGCTGGGAAGGATTTCGTTTCTACGATCTGATTTTTCCGCTGTTCATGTTTATTTCCGGCGTTGCCATCCCGTTTTCTGTTGAGTCAAAAATTGAGAAACACGTTCCAAAGCAAAAACTGTTTCAGAAAGCATTGAAGCGCGGCGTGATTTTAGTCATTCTCGGAATATTATATAACGGCGCTTTCCGAAGCGGCTTTGAAAACGCACGCATTGCCAGCGTTTTGGGTCAGATTGGAATTGCCTATTTCTTTGCTGCCACCATTGTTATTTATACCCGATCCGTACGCAGCCGGCTGTTATGGTTTGGCGGTATTCTGGCAGGTATCGGTATCATTCAGCTGCTGATTCCCGTTCCCGGCATCGGTGCAGGAGTGCTCACTCCTGAAGGGTGCATAAACGGCTATATTGACCGGATGCTGCTCCCCGGCAGGCTCAACAATGAAGTTTTTGATCCCGAAGGAATCCTCTGCAGCATTTCAGCAACAGGTATTACGCTGATGGGAACTTTTGCGGGAAGTATTTTGCGCAGCAAAAAATCAACCGATCTCAAAAAAATCGGATACCTGTTAGCGACGGGAGCTGCTGCAATTTTGCTGGCTCTGGCTTTTTCAACATTTTATCCGATCATTAAAAAATGCTGGACATCTACATTTAATCTGTTAACCGGCGGAATCAGCTTCATTCTTCTAACTGTTTTCTATCTCATTATCGACTATTGGGGATACAAAAAATGGGCGTTCTTTTTCACCGTCATCGGAATGAACTCCATTTTCATTTATCTCTTTTCACGCATAGGCAATCCCCACCAAATTGGTGAATTTTTCGTAGGATGGTTAGCTAAAATGATGAGTGAAGCCGGCGGAAACCTGCTGTTAGTTATCGGAAGAATTGCTGTCGGCTGGCTGATTCTTTACTATATGTATAAAAAGAAAATTTTCCTTCGGATTTAATATCTGCTTCTGTAAAATGTAATGTTCATTTCCGGTCCGGGAATCATAAACCGGTCATTGGGAGCAATGCGCCACGCAAGCGCCGTTTCCACCCTGTATTTTGAATTTAGCTGGCTGAAATATTCCAGATAAGGCACAAAATTGTGTCGCACTTTACCCAAATCATCAATTTTTCGAATCATCATCCCGGGAATATATTTTATCCCAAAACCATATTCCGATTTCAGGGAAGGATACAGGCTCCATCCCAAATGGGTTTCCAATAAAACCCAGTCATCCCTTTTGTAGGCATTGTAGCTCAGTGCTGCGCCCATATTCCGGCTCATTTTGTGTCCGGAATATTTCCTGTTCTCCAGTTTCAGATATCCGCCATACACAAAATCAGGTTCCCGGTTGAAGTAGCTGAAAAACGGACCAAATTCAATTCGCGAACCGTTCAGCCGCGGTCTGAATTCTGTCAACTCCCAATCGGTCAATAAATTTTCCGGCAATTGCAACAACAGTTCACTGTTCAGAAATTGGGCAAGCTGCTCCGCTTCATTTTCGGCAATACGGCTTGTTTTTTCATTTCGCCGGTGCTTGATTCGTCTGATTTCTCCGGCAACCGTCAAAATTTCATCATCGGAGAAAATCCGCCCCGGATAGTGTTTTTCCAAAATAAGTGCGGCAGCCGTGTAATGATTCATAGGATTCATGCGCCCCCTGCCCCACCCCGCTTTTGCCTGTAAACCATACCTTAACTTTGAGTTTTCGGAAGTTTTGGAATAGGGCGTTTCAATCCGGTTTGAGTCAATCTGAATGCCCGAAGCATCTCTTTTGTACAGATCATACAACCCCCATGCACTCACATTTACAAGCGTGTAATTTTTTCTGTCGTAATAGAATCTCGCCATGTAGCCCGCCTGAATTTTTCCCCGAATTCCCATAAGTTTCTGCTCCGCATCAATCACTTTTGCCGCCGTGCTGTCAATCAAATCCCCTTTCCCGAAAAAAGGAGCTACTTCCAATGAAAACTGACGAATTTCTTCTTTTGAAGGAAGAAAAAACCAGCTTCGTGTCCCCCACCAGCCGCGTGCATCTCCCTTAAAAATTTTCTCAAAATTGCGGGTTTCGTCTGTCCTGAGCTCCTCGCGCTCCGAATTAACTGATAATGAAACGCCTGTATTGAATTCCCTTTTAATGAAAAGCAGAAGTGTATCCCTGCCTGCAACGGATTGCGCATTTGTTACGGGTGAAATAAAAAGTAAACTTGACAAAAGGAAAAACAGGAAAACGCCGGATTTCTTCATTTCGCAGAATATTATAAACAGAGCAAATTAACGAAACTTCATGGGAATTTATGCCAATCAAGGTTAATAAAAGTTAAGCGTGGCGGTTGTCCGGCAAAACTTTTGCTATTTTGTGAAGGAGAAACTTTTGGTTAATTTTGCAAATAAATCATTAACAAACGAAAAATGTCAGTACAAACCGAATTAAGAAAAGTGACCACCCATCGGTTGTCGGAAATGAAACTTCGCGGTGAAAAAATCAGTATGCTGACAGCTTACGACTACAGCATGGCAACATTGGTTGACGAAGCGGGTGTGGATGTAATTTTGGTTGGCGATTCCGCTTCCAATGTTATGGCAGGTTATGAAACCACACTGCCCATCACTTTGGAACACATGATTTACCATGGGCAGTCGGTTGTGCGGGCAGTGAAACGGGCGCTTGTGGTGGTTGATCTTCCTTTTGGCACCTATCAGGGCAACTCGCGAAAAGCGGTTGATTCGGCAATCCGCATTATGAAGGAGACTGCAGCCGATGCAGTAAAGCTTGAAGGCGGCGCCGAAATAGCAGAATCCGTAAACCGCATTTTGTCGGCAGGCATTCCGGTGATGGGGCATCTCGGACTAATGCCTCAGTCCATCCATAAATTCGGCACCTACACGGTGCGTGCAAAAGAGGAAGAAGAAGCACGAAAACTGCTTTCAGACGCCCGGTTGTTAGAAGAAGCCGGATGTTTCAGCATCGTATTGGAAAAAATTCCGGCAAAATTGGGAACACAGGTTGCCAGGGAGCTGAAAATCCCCATTATCGGCATTGGCGCCGGCTCGGGTGTTGACGGGCAAGTGCTTGTAATTCACGATTTACTGGGAATTACGCAGCAATTTTCACCGCGTTTTCTGCGGAGATACCATAATCTTGCAGCAGAGATTAAAGGCGCTGTCGGTAATTATATTGAAGATGTTAAAACTTTGAAGTTTCCCAACGAAAAAGAGCAGTATTGAACACGAGGGTAAGAGAGAAATAAATAAGCAGAAAGAGAGAGGACGGTGGAAATACTATACGAAGATAATCATATCATTGCTGTGAATAAAGCCTGCGGGGAGCTGGTGCAATCCGATATTACCAACGAAAGAACAATTGTTGATGAAATTAAGGATTATCTGAAAGAAAAATACAACAAACCGGGAAATGTTTTCGTCGGACTGCCGCACCGCCTTGATCGCCCAACCAGCGGTATTGTGCTTCTTGCAAAAACCGGAAAGGCATTGGACAGGCTCAACAAACTGTTTTCGGAACGCGACTCCATCACTAAAACTTACTGGGCAGTTGTGGACAATCGTCCGCCAAAACACACCGATGTTTTAGAGCATTATCTGAAAAAAAATCAGGTGCAGAATAAAAGCTACGCCTATCCCAAAGGTACTCCCTATGCCAAATATGCCCGCCTCACCTATCGCCATGTGGCGAGCCTGAGAAAAAACCATCTTCTTGAAATTGAACTCTATACAGGACGACACCATCAGATTCGGGTACAGTTGGGAATGATCAATCTTAAAATAAGAGGCGATGTAAAGTATGGATATCCGCGTCCGAACAAATACCGGGGTATTCATTTACACGCCCGCAAGTTAGAATTTATCCATCCGGTAAAAAAAACACCGATTACCATTATTGCCGAGCCGCCTGATGATAAAGTGTGGAACGAATACATTAAACTGTTCCGCGAAAATCAGTTCAGCCCAGTGATTCCGGTTTAAAAGCAAACGGCAGCAGGCTTTCTATTCCTTCAAAAACCTGTATTTTCTGTTTTCCATCCAAAATAATGCGGATTGGCTGCCCAAATCTCACTTCTGCTTCCATCAGCGCCTGGCGACATGAACCGCAAGGTTTTACGGGCTGCTCAACCAATCCGGTTTCGGCAAAGGCAGTAACGGCAACAGCCTCAACTGCTGTTTCGGAATGACCGGCATTGGCAGAGAAAAGGGCAACCCGTTCAGCACACAAGCCAACCGGCGAAGCTGCATTTTCCTGATTATTTCCCGGAACAATCGTACCGTCAGCCAGGCGTATGGCAGCGCCCACGCGAAAGCGCGAATATGGAGCATACGCTTTATCAGAAGCCTCCCGCGCTGACAAAATCAGCTTTTGATCCGCCTCCGGCAAATCGTCCAGCCCGGAGTACTCATATACCAAAATTCGTAATTCTTTCGTTTGCATTTGAAATGATTTTAACCAAAAGTACAATTTTATTAAACCGGACAGAGAAATATTCGAAATAAAAACCGCCTCCCGGCGTTATTCACGCTCCCATGTTCATAAGATTCCGGGATTTATACGGTTTATAAAGGCAGAAGGAATTATTTTAGCGCAAAAATTTACTGAAAGTCTTTGGCAATGAAACACGGCATTCTTCTTTTTCTTTTTATTTTTCTGATGTCTGCTGCACAAGCGCAAATATCCCGGGAACAATATATTCTGAGATACCAGATTCTTGCCATTGAAGAGATGGGACGCAGCGGAATTCCCGCCAGCATAAAAATGGCACAGGCGCTGTTAGAATCAGGAAACGGAAACAGCCAGCTTGCCAAAGCATCCAATAACCATTTCGGCATAAAATGCAAAAGCAACTGGACCGGACAAAAAGTTTATTACGACGATGATGAACCCGGCGAATGTTTTCGCAAATACAAAACCGTGGAAGACTCTTATATTGACCACACCAACTTTTTGATGGGCAATCCGCGTTATGCGTTTCTTTTTACGCTCTCTCCCACCGACTATAAAAGGTGGGCTGAAGGGCTTAAAGATGCCGGATATGCAACTGCCAGACATTATGCCAAATCGCTGATAAAAATTATTGAGGAGAATCAGCTCTACCTGTTAGATACAAAACAGACGCTCAGCCCCATGCTTGCCAATGAGAGAATGAAACAAATCAACAGCAACGTTTCCGACAAAATTGCCATCAATCCTTTTTTTGCCAGAACAACCATAAAAGTCAACAACCTGAAAGCGGTTGTTGCCAAAGAAGGAGACACTTACGAAATCCTTGCGCAATCCTTTGCAAAAGAGCCATGGGAGCTCTACAATTTTAATGACCTGCCGGCAGGTTATCGTCCACAGCCCAATGAGGTGATTTATCTTGAAGGAAAGAGAAAAAAAGCGCCAAAGGGAGTGGACTACCACAGGGTTTCAGAAGGTGAAACCATGCACTTCATATCACAAATGTATGGGCTGAAACTGAAACCGCTGCTCAGGCGAAACCGCATGAAACCGGGGGAACAACCCGTTCCCGATGACTGGATTTATCTCAGGGCAAAAAAGCCTGCAAAGTGATGCTGTAAATTAATGAATATTTAATAAATTTACAAAGTACATTTTTAAAAGATTGTGATGAGACAATTTATTATCTTATCAATGCTTTTCTGTCTAATTTCCTGCAAACAAGGTTTAGATCGAAGAGCGGCTAATAATGTAAAAATTATCGAAAAAAATATTG
Source organism: uncultured Mariniphaga sp. (assembly GCA_964398855.1). Lineage (GTDB taxonomy): Bacteria > Bacteroidota > Bacteroidia > Bacteroidales > Prolixibacteraceae > Mariniphaga. The sequence continues at coordinate 5,919 of CAYNOQ010000044.1, forward strand.
GTAGTGATAATTATGCCCAAATTAACACAAAGAGTTATTCAGCAAACGAGAATGAAACAGAAATTAACAAAAACAATACGCCGGCTGACATTGCATTGACATTTATTAATTTGTATGTTGATAATTGCAATAAATTGAAAGAATCGTTAGGTATCCTTGAATGGGTTAATTCAAATGAAATGACAACCAATCAGTTTAAAACCAAAGTAAAATCAATAATTGACCAAGCTTATAAAAAAGATCCTGAGATAGGATTAGGCTTTGACCCTATTTTTGACGCTCAGGACTACCCTGACAAAGGCTTTGAATTAGAAATATTTGATAACAAAACTAATTTTATTGTAGTTAAAGGTAAAAATTGGGCTGACTTTAAATTGACCATTAAATTGGTTATGGAAGATAATAAATGGTTAATCGATGGTTGCGGTATTGTAAATATTCCACACGACAAACGGAGTACAAGATAGCGAACTGCACAAGGCAAAGTATTTTGCAACCCAACGCTAACAGACCCAACGACACCATCAGGTTTTAGTGAAAATCTAAGAAATTTTTCCTCTGTTACCAATGAAATGAGAAGCCTATTGACAGCCGGCAACCGGCTGATTGAAGCTTGTAAAGCTGGCAGAGGAGTTTTTGTAACAAAACGTTTTGAAAAGCAGGCTCAGAATCAGATTGAATAGCAATCAGTCCTTCACTTTCCTTTTTATCGAAGCAACCCTTCTGCGATTAAAAAGAGCATCATAAACAGATAGAGAAAATTGAGGAGATGGAAAGCTGGCAGTGCTTTAAACTGATTTCGCGAGAAGACCGAGCGCGTTAAGAAGATCATCAAAAAGACAATATATAACGCAAGAATCAGAAACAGCAGCGGTTTGGTAATAACGAAAAACAGAACCAGCAATGCGGAGGCAACGGTTGTTAATATCCAGGCAAAAGTTACTCTTTTAATCTGCACTTCCGAAAAAATATCGGTGAGGCTTGGCAGACCTGCCAGTTTATATTGATTGCCAAAAAGCAGCAGCAACAACCAGAAATGGGGTATCTGCCCAATAAAAAAGAAAGCGGCAACAATGAGAATTGCTTCAGAAGTGATGGCGCCGCCGGCAGCTGTCCAGCCGATAATTGGTGGAATCGATCCCACCATGGAGCCGGGAATCACGGCAAATGCCGTAACTCTTTTAAGCGGCGTATAAACCAGATTGTAAAAGAACAAGGTAGCCCATGCCAATACCAGTGAAATGAGCGGATTTGTCAATATTAAAACCAATGAGCCGAGAGAAACATATCCTAAGACTATCAGAAAACCCTGAACTGATGTAATTTTTCCCGATGGAATCGGGCGTGATTTTGTTCGTGGCATGAGCAGGTCTGTGCGTCTTTCCTGCCAGTGGTTCAGTGCTCCCGAACCGCAGGACATAAAAAAGACACCGGCAGCCATAAATAAGCCCTGTGCATCCATTCTGCCCGAAAAGAGAACGTAGCCCGCAAGTGCAGATAAGGTAACAGGCAAAGAGATACGCACTTTACCCAATTCTGCCAGAATTTTCAGAAATTGCCTCAAACCGCGCTACTTCAGTGTTTTGATGTATTCGATGATGAAGTCTATATCTTCATGTGTGAGCTGTCCTTCGTAGGAGAGCATCAATCCGCGGGCATATCCTTCCACCACGTCGGCATTGGGATCATATATGGAACGCGTGATATACTCTTCATCAACCACTACTTCTCTTTTTTCACTGCCAGTGGTAACTTTCACGGTTTCTCCCCAGATGCCTTTAAATGAAGGCCCCACCAGCTTGGAACCATCAATGGAATGGCAGGCAAAACAGCCGATATTTTGCAATATCCGTTTCCCGTTTGCCGATGCCGATTCCAGGTCGGCAGAAACGGCAACCAGCGTGGTATCGGTCATCCATGATTGAAAAACAGAATCTTCCATCACTTTCACATAAGAGTACATATAGGAGTGCTGAAGACCGCAATATTCTGCGCAATAAAGCTCATAGGTCCCGGTCTGCTGCGGTTCAAACCACATGAAATTATTCTCCTTCCCCGGAACCATATCCTGTTTCACGCGAAAAGCCGGAATATACAGGCTATGGATAACATCCATGGCAACAAGATTTAACTTAACCGGCTTATCTTTTGGCAGATATAATGTATCTGCCCGCCTGCCGTTTTCATATTCAAACATAAAATTCCACATCCGCCCGTAAACCGTAACTTCCATTGCATCATCCGGCGCCTTGAGCATCGGTTTCCAGCCCGCCCATCCGTAATAGAACATAAACAATGTCAGTATCAGCGGAATAACCGTCCATATAATTTCAAGTTTTGTGCTGCCCTCAAACTGCGTTGGTTTGGGATTTCTTTTCCGGTTATACTTGTAAATGAAAACCAACATAACGATGGTCAGTGCAATCAGGAAAAAAAATGAAATTCCAAGAATAACGTAAAAGGCGGTGTCAACCCCTTTCACAAAATTAGATGCCTGCGTAATATCCGAACTATACATGCTTTTTTATCTGTATAAATAATCTAAAAAGGTAACAACAATCGTAACGAGAATAATGGAAAAAACAAAAATTACCATAATGACAATATAGGGTTTATCATATTTCAGGTGCATGAAATATTTCAAAACCAGAAATGCTTTAACGGAAGCAATTGCCAGAGCCACTACGATGGAAATATTTCCCAGATTAATCAGTGTAATTGCAACCGAAAAAAAGGTTAATGCCAGAAGGGTAATCAACACAGTTGAATAAAGCCGGTATGGGACTACGTAAGGTTTCTCTTTTTCCATGGATACAGAATTTAGTTAATAAGATAAAACAAGGGGAACAGGAAAATCCAGATAATATCCACAAGATGCCAGTACAATCCTGAGTTTTCGAGCAGTGAAGCGCGTTCTGCATGAACTTTTCCCGAGTTGACTCTCCACATTGCCACGGAAATCAGCACGATGCCGATAATCACATGAAGCACGTGCAACCCGGTCATCACGAAATAGAGCCCGAAAAACAGGATTTCGCCCTGACTCATCATTTCTACCAGATATTCAGAGCCGGGAAAAATGCCGTGAGCAAATTTACCGCCCCATTCCACATATTTATTTATCAGAAAAATCAATCCTAACACGATGGTAATTCCCGCAAGAACTAAAGTCAGCGATTTGTTTCTTTTTTGGAGCGCTGTGGTGGACATAGCAATGGTCATACTGCTCAGCAGCAATATCACAGTATTTATTGCTCCGATAAAAGTATCAAGCTCTTCGGCAGCTAACTGGAAAGCATCGTGGTTCATATAGCGATAAACAGCATAAATCACGAAAAGCACACCAAACAGGAGCAGCTCTGTAAAAATCAGCAGCCACATCCCAATTTTGGATGCTTCGGGGTCATAATGGTCAGCTACGCGTTTTACCTGTTCCATAATAAAATAGTTTTAATAGTTGTAAGGTCTCTCGTCTTCTTTGATTTCAGGTATGATATCGAAATTCTCAACGGGCGGCGGTGAAGATACCGACCACTCTAATGTTGTTCCGTGCCAGGGATTCATTTCTGCCCGTTTACCTTGCCGTGCCGAGCGAATCAGGTTGGCGATAATGATAATAAAACCGGTAGCCAGAATCCATGACCCCATGGTGCTCAATATATTTCCCCCATGAAATTCCTGAAGGTAATCATAATAACGGCGGGGCATTCCCATCATTCCGAGATAGAACATCGGGGAATAAAGCGTTAAAAATCCGATAAAAAAGATAAGCCATCCGATATTTGCCCAGGTTGTGTCATACATTCTTCCAAAAATTTTCGGAAACCAGTAATGGATTGCCGCAAAAAAGGCAAATCCGGTTCCGCCGAATACGATATAGTGGAAATGCGCCACAACAAAAGCGGTGTCGTGAACATATATATTGGTTGCTAATGCACCAAGCACCAGACCGCTAAGTCCGCCAATCATAAAGACAAAAACAAAGGATGCTGCCCAGTAAAACGGTGTTTGCAAATTAATGGAACCCTTATACATGGTTGAAATCCAGTTAAATACTTTTATCGCGCTGGGGATTGCCACTAAAAATGTCAGCAGTGAAAAGGCGTATTGTGCAGTTCCGCTCATGCCCGCCGTAAACATGTGGTGCCCCCAAACGAGATAACCCAAAAACGCAATGGACATGGTAGAAGCAATGATCGCCTTATAACCGAAAATATGCTTTTGGGCAAAAGTGGGTATAATCTCAGAAATTGCACCCATTGCCGGCAGAATCATAATATAGACTGCGGGGTGGGAATAAATCCAGAACAGGTGCTGATATAAAATCGGGTCGCCACCTAAGGCTGGGTCAAAAATACCTACGCCGAAGAGCCGCTCCAAAGCCACTAAGACCAATGTAATTCCGATTACAGGTGTTGCCAGCAGCTGAATCCAAGCTGTTCCGTATAAAGTCCAGACAAACAACGGCATTTTTGTCCATTTCATGCCCGGACAACGCATCCGGTGGATGGTAACCAAAAAGTTCAGCCCGGTAAGTATGGATGAAAATCCTAAAACAAAAGCGCCAAAAATTGCAGGAAGCAGATTTGTTCCCGATTTAAAGCTGTAGGGAGCGTAAAATGTCCAGCCGGTATCCGGGGTCCCGGAGCCAAAAAGCAGTGCAGAAAGCACTAAAAAGACACCGAGAACATAGAGCCACCACGAAAGGAGATTCAGTTTCGGGAATGCCACATCTTTGGCGCCAATCATCAGCGGTAGCAAAAAATTGCCAAAAACGGCAGGCAAACCGGGCACAACCACCATAAAAATCATAATAACCCCATGAACCGTAAATGTTGCATTGTAGGTCTGCGCTTCCATAATGGTCTTCCCCGGGGCAAGCAGTTCAAGCTTCATGGCAAGCCCTAATAACAGCCCCACCGAAAACATTGTAGCCATCGAATAGAGATACAAAAGTCCTATCCGCTTGTGGTCAGTTGAAAAAATCCAACCTAAAAAACCTTTAAATCTCCCCTGATATCTTAAGTAATTTGCTTCATTCATAATACTTGCAGAATCCATTTAATTAAGTTGTTGTATTTTGTATTTTTTTGGGTTTCAATATAAGAAACAATAACAGAACCGTTGCAAAAAAAAGTATCATAATACCTGCCAGTTTGGTAATATTCAGCACATATCCCTGCCCCACCGGATCATAGGTGTAGCAAAATCGCAAAACCTTGTTCAGCGTCGGTCCCGAAATTCCTTTGGATGCCTCAACTATAGCCATTTTCCATTCAAACGGGAGAAAATACATGCCATTCAGGTAGCGGGTAATTTTTCTGTCGGGGCTGACGACTGTCAGCGAAGATGCGTGCAGAAAATCATTACCTGTCCGCTTGTATTTAAAACCTGTGGCGTTGGTAGCTTTTGCAATGCTTGCACTGTCTCCCACAAAGAACAACCAGCCATCTTCGGCTTCGTTTGCTTTTTCAGGGGAAAGAAGCTGCAGATAGCTCTCCTTTTTGCGAATGCCCAAGTCAATGGTCTCACGCGGGTCAAAACTGATGGTGAGCACCTGATAATCCTTGCCAACGACCAGTTCCGATTTGTTCATAACCCCGGCAACAGCTTCCATCAGCGGATTGCAAATGCCCGGACAACGGTAATACACAAAATTGATAATCGTCGGCTTATCAATGACTTCCGATATTAAAACCTGCTCTCCCTGCTCATTGACTAGAAAAATATCATCAGGAAGAAATTCATCAAGGTGTTCAATAATCCCTATTTCCACGTCGTCGGCTTTTGCTGCCGGATTTATGACCGATTGTCCTAAAACAGAAATATTTCCAATAAAAAAAATTAGTAGAATTGTACTAATTTTAATATGATAGTGGCTCATAAAATCAGTTTTCTAAATCAAATTTTGATTTTTTTATTTCTAACATCTAAACAAACCATTTAAAGTAACTAAAGTTTAAAGAAAAAAATATTTTCATAAAAAACAGATGAAAACTATAAGAGTTTTCAAAAACTGTCAATTTCTTTTGATTTCAATTTTCAAAACCGTTTTCGTATCCGAAGAAATTTTAAACCGTTCGTCAATTCTGTAACCCATAATCCAAACCACTTTGCGCCCGCTGCAAAGCAGCCAGACGTTCTCTTTTTGATGTACCGGCACTTTTTCATCAATGAGAAAATCACTCACTTTTTTAAAGCCTGTCATGCCCAACGGTTTGAAATAATCGCCCTGCTGCCACTTTCTGATTAGCAGCGGAAAGTAAAGCTTATCACAACTTACACACGCAACATCTTTATTTTTAATGATTTGAAAATTTTCAGCTTTCACTTTCTCAACAGTCAGATCAAACGGGGTAAATAGTTCCAAATCGTCTTCTTCAATATAAAAAACAGGTTTTTCGGGGTCAGGCAGCGGCGTGATAAAAAGATATTTTCTGTCTTTTACTAAGCGGTGACTCTTGGAAAAGAACTGCTTACCCGGCAGATTTGTCAGGCTCTGGAAAACCTGTGCCGATACTTTTGAATTGAAATTGAAAGCCGACAGAATTTCAAAAAGCAAAATCTCGGGAAACGGTGATTCTGATAATTTTTCAATTTCAACAGCAACTTCATTTTCGCTTTGCGAAACAATTTTTCCCTTCTCCTTTTCAATAAAATAGGTGTAAACCTCCTCAGTTTCCCTAAGATTTCCGATGGTTTCTGCAAGGTTATTGCTGAATACGGGGTTCATCGACTGGAAAAGCGGAAAAATCCGGTGACGGATAAAATTTCGCTGATAAACAATTTCGTTGTTTGTCCGGTCTTCACGAAATGCAATAAAATTAGAACGGGCAAAATCTTCAATCCCTTTTCTGTCGGTAAAAAGCATTGGGCGAACAAGTTGCCCCGATTTTTCCTTAATCCCGGTCAACCCGCGAATTCCGGTTTTTCGCGATAAGTTTAGAAAGAAGGTTTCAAGCAGGTCGTCCAGATGGTGCGCTGTGGCAATGAAATCATAATTATTCTCCACACGGATTTGCTCAAAATATTCATAGCGCAGCTCCCTTGCTGCCATTTCTATTGAAATTCCGTTCAAATCTGCATATTCAACTGTATCAAAACGCTTTAAGAAAAAAGGTGTGCCATGAACCAGAACATGCTGTTTCACAAAATCTTCATCTTTATCAGAGTCTGCACCGCGAAGCTGAAAATTGCAGTGTGCCACCCCATATTTGAAATTTGATTTTTCAAACAAATTCAGCATGACCATGCTGTCAATTCCACCGCTTACTGCCAGTAATACTCTATGGTGCGGCTCAAAAAGCCGGTTCCTTATGATATTCTTGAAAAAGCGATTAAACATGATGCGTCTTTTTAAAAGTTAGAAATATTTCATGGGAATACTTTTTATCTGTTTGCTACTTTATCCCTCTGTTTTTTATCAAATTTTGCCATACACCCATAAACTTCATTTCTTTTATACGAAAACTCTCTACAGTGTAGAGACAATTCCAAAGTTGCTGTTTACTCCATCCCCTGCCAAATTCCTGCGTAAGCTGTATAGAAAGTTTTTCAATAACCTGATCACCGTATCCGGCACGCTTATTTTGCAGTATTTCAGTTTTTATGTGTTTGCCGATGTTCCAGTAAAGCATGGTAAGTTCCCGGTTGACCACACGAACAACCGATTCCCGACTTGCCTGAATTAACTGACAAATAGATTCAAAAAGTTGCTTATCTGATTTTACTGATTTTTTAGCCATATTTTTTTCATAGCTGTTTTTTGTTCAGACTTCTAAAATAGTCTAAAAAATTGTCTTTTCAATCTGTCTGAATGAAAAAATGAATTTCAGTCATCCAGTGAGTGCTATAGCAGTTTTAGCAATCATATCAAATCCGTACTGCTTTCATCGGATGACTTTGCAGCTATGGAGTTTATTTTCCTGAAAGAATCTCTTCCGGCACGGCAAGCACGGCAATATTCAAAATTACTTCTACTGCTTTCAGCATGGAAGGGATGGGAATAAACTCATAGGGTCCGTGAAAGTTGTGTCCGCCTGCAAAAATATTGGGACACGGCAACCCCTCATAAGATAGCCTGGCACCGTCGGTGCCTCCGCGGATTGCGCTCACTTTCGGCGGAATACCCGCTTTTCGCATGGCTTCCTTTGCCAGCTCAACCACATGAAAAACCGGCTCTATCTTCTGGCGCATATTATAGTACTGGTCATGCATTTCCAGAACAACCAGTTCCTGACCATATTCCAGATTCACCATCCTGACAACTTCACTCATCAGCTTCTTCTTCGATTCAAATTTATCAAAATCGTGATCCCTGATTATCAGTCTTATTTCAGCATCTTCCACAGTTCCGTTAAGTGACATCACATGAAAGAATCCCTCGTACCCTTCGGTGTGTTCGGGGCGCTGCACCGGCGGGAGCATGGAAACTATTTTTTGTGCAACCAGCACTGCATTTATCATTTTATCTTTTGCAAAGCCGGGGTGAACGCTTCTGCCGCGAATTTTGATTTTTGCACCGGCTGCATTGAAATTTTCATACTCTAACTCACCAATTTCACTCCCGTCAAGCGTGTAGGCGAAGTTGGCGCCAAACTTTTTGACATCAAATTTATCTGCACCCCGTCCAATTTCTTCATCCGGCGTAAATCCAATACGGATTTTCCCGTGTTTTCCTGAATTGCCCTTCAGTAAAATCTCTGCTGCCGTTATAATTTCGGCAACACCTGCTTTATCGTCTGCGCCTAACAGGGTTGTGCCGTCAGCAGTAATAATATCCTGCCCGACGTATTGTAAAATTTCGGGAAATTCAGCCGGATTGATGGTTACTTCGTTTTTTAGACAGATGGGGTTTCCATCGTAATTTTCAATAATCTGTGGCTGCACATGCTCCCCTGAAAAATCGGGACTGGTATCCACATGGGCAATAAAACCTATCACAGGAACCTCATCATTCGTGTTTGCCGGAACCGTTGCCATCAGATAGCCGTTTTCATCCAGTTCAACCTCGTGCAAACCGATCTCCTTCAACTCTGCCTCTAACTTTTTCATAAAAACCATCTGCCTTTCCGTGCTTGGAAAAGCAGTGCTATCCGGATCAGATGTTGTGTATTCCTTTGCGTAACGGATAAATCTTTCAACAACTTTCTCCATAATCTGTAATTAAATTTGTTTTCTTCCCTGACAGCAGATTTTAAAAATCCGACACCGAAAAAATCAGCAGTTAAACAAAGCCAAACCACATAAATATTTAACTTATGCAGAATTCAAAGCTAATAGGCAATAGCAAACAAAACCCGCTGTTTTGAAGGTTTTCCTGAATAGATACACTTCCCTACTTCCTGCTCATTATCAATCGGTATGCAACGAATAGTTGCCTTTGTTTCCGTTTTTATTTTTTCTTCAGTTTCCGAAGTTCCGTCCCAGTGGGCAGAAATAAAACCGCCTTTGTTGGCAATAATCTCCCTAAACTCTTCCCATGTGTCTGCTTTGGTTGTATTTTGAGCACGGAAATCAAGCGC
>CAYNOQ010000044.1:15542-19754 GCA_964398855.1 uncultured Mariniphaga sp.
TAAACTCTTCCCATGTGTCTGCTTTGGTTGTATTTTGAGCACGGAAATCAAGCGCTTTTCTGAATATATTCTGCTGAATTTCTTCCAAAAGATTTTGAATGTACGCCACAATTTCATCAATCGGCTCCACCGATTTTTCCAGCGTATCGCGGCGGGCAACTTCAATAGTTCCGTTTTCAAGGTCGCGGGGACCAATCGCCAGACGCACCGGAACGCCCTTCAGTTCATATTCGGCAAATTTCCAGCCCGGCTTTTTCTGATCGCTGTCGTCAAACTTTACTGAAATTCCTGCCGCTTTCAAACCGGATATAACACCTTCCACTTTTTCTGAAATAGCTGCCAACTGTTCCATTTTATTATATATTGGCACAATAACAACCTGAATCGGAGCCAGTTTAGGCGGCAAAACCAATCCGTTATCATCGGAATGTGCCATTATCAGTCCTCCGATCAGGCGGGTGGACACACCCCACGAAGTAGCCCATACATACTCCTCAACGCCCTCTTTGTTGGTAAACTTCACATCGAAAGCTTTTGCAAAATTCTGTCCCAAAAAATGGGAAGTACCTGACTGTAATGCCTTTCCATCCTGCATGAGCGCTTCAATCGTATAGGTATCCAAAGCGCCGGCAAATCTTTCGCTTGCGGTTTTTACACCTTTCACTACCGGCATTGCCATGAAATTTTCGGCAAAATCGGCATACACATTTATCATTTTTATCGCTTCCTCCACTGCTTCTTCTTTAGTGGCGTGGGCGGTGTGCCCCTCCTGCCAGAGAAACTCTGCCGTTCGTAAAAAGAGACGGGTGCGCATTTCCCACCGCACAACATTTGCCCACTGGTTGATAAGTATCGGCAAATCGCGGTGAGACTGAATCCAGTTGCGATAGGTATTCCAAATTATGGTTTCGGAAGTGGGTCGGACGATAAGTTCTTCTTCTAATTTTGCATCGGGATCAACAACTATATCGCCCGTTTCCTTGTCGTTTTTCAGGCGATAGTGGGTAACAACCGCACACTCCTTGGCAAATCCTTCTACATGATCCGCTTCCTTGTTGAAAAATGATTTCGGTATAAAGAGGGGAAAATAGGCATTCACGTGCCCTGTCTCCTTAAACATCCGGTCCAGCTCTGCCTGCATTTTTTCCCAGATTGCATAACCGTAGGGTTTTATCACCATGCTGCCCCTCACGGCAGAATTTTCAGCCATATCTGCCTTAATCACCAGATCCTGATACCATTGCGAATAATTCTCACTTCTTGTAGTTAATTTTTTAGCCATTTTGTGTATGTTGGTACAAATTTTGCTTTTTATTTGTGTTAATTTAGAGTTTGTAAAGAAAGTAAATATTTTAGAAAATATATAAACTGGAGGATGTGTTATGAAATCAGGATTTGCAATTTTAACAATGGCTGCACTCTTTTTAGGTGCATGCAGTTCGGGGAGCTATATCACCAGCTCCTATACGGATGACATCTATTTCAATCCGGCAAGCATACCGCCGCCCATTTCATCGAATGAAGTTATTTCAAAAGGTGAAGCCGCAGAAAAATCAGCTCACAGGATGATTATCAGTGACATAAAAGAAAACGAAGAAGGTTCTCAAACCATGAGCAATTACATTTTTGAAGGAACGGAAAGAGATGCGGATGCGCTGGTTTACAGCATGGATCAGTATGATTTATATGACAGTGACACCACAGTCTATTATAATGACGATGATGTAAAGTATGTAATCAACAACTATTACGATGGACAGGATTTGGATTATTCATACCGGATCCGCCGTTTTCACCGTCCCTATTTCAATGATCCTTTTTACTGGGACAGCTGGTATTATGATCCTTTCTACTATGATCCATGGTATTACTCTTCATGGTATTCACCACATTGGTCATATTCCATGGGCTGGGGCTGGGGAAGCCGCTGGTATTCTCCCTACTACAGCTGGGGATGGGGAGGTTTCTATTCTCCATACTCCTATTATTACAATCCCTGGTACAGTCCATACTACTCTTCTTACTACGGCTGGGGGTATCCGTACAACTCATGGTATGGATATGGAAATGTCCGGTATATCGATTCCGAAAACTACCGCTACGGGCAGCGGCGTTCTGCCAATACCGGGGTAATGTATGGCAATGACGGCAGCGGGCGGACAAGTGCATCCGGTGTTCGTGCAGCAACTACAGAGACAAAGAGCGCTCAGACCGGAACTCCCGTTCGTACAGAACAGAGTGCACACGATTCCCGCAGAGCTACTTCAAGCTCTGGCGTGCGAAACGCCGAGTCTGTTTCAGGACAGCGCACACAAACTATAAACAGTGTTGCCAGTGAAAAAAGACGTTCTGATGTCAATGCCGGCAGCAATGCACCTGCACAGACATACACCCGCCCGGGAGGCACATCAACCACAACCACATACACAAGACCTGCAAGCAGCTCAACGACTACTCCGAGAGTAGTTACCCAGAGCAAATCGGGCACTACTGCCACTCCGTCAACTTCAACATACAACAGAACATACCGCACAAGTTCCACCTATAACAGAAGTACAAGCAGTAGCAGCAGTTCAACCGGCACTTACAGAGCGCCTTCTTCCTCTGCACCGACCAAATCGGGCAGCACTTACAGTGCTCCGTCAAGGAGTTCCGGTTCATCAGGAAGTTACAGCGCTCCCAGAAGCTCGGGTTCGTCAGGTAGTTACAGCTCAGGAAGCAGCGGGGGCGGAGGTTCAAGATCATCTTCGTCTTCATCAGGCAGACGTTAAAACATAGAAATAAAGTTGATGTAAATAATGTTTGAATTATTAACCCATTAGCATTACAGTTATGAAAAGAATAATAACAATAGTGGTTCTGTCTTTTGCAGTATCCATATCGGTTCAGGCTCAGGATTTAGCCGATGCGTTGCGTTTTTCCAATTTTCAGGTTCAGGGAACTGCCCGCGCTGGAGGAATGGGCAATGCCTTCGGAGCGCTTGGGGGTGATTTTACCTCGGTAAGCATCAACCCGGCAGGTCTGGGACTTTACAGATCATCCGAATTGGTTTTTACCCCCGGTTTCGGTCAGACTTCTGTGGAATCGACATACCGCAGTAATCTGATGAGCGACAGTAAATATAACTTCACATTTAACAACCTGAGCTATGTTACCGCTCTGTCCTCCACAAACCAGAGTGAAACAGGGCTGATCAGTGTCAATGTCGGTATTGGTTTTAACCGGCTGAGAGATTTTAACAGCACTGCGCTTGCCGGCGCCAAAAATATGAACGGCTCAATGATGGACTATTTTGCAGACAATGCAACTATCGGAATCTGGAGTGATTTTTACGAGCAGCTTGCCTGGGATACAGACCTGCTTTTGTATGACGAAGAAAATGGTGTTTACTGGCATGATATCGAAGAAGACGGTTACGGGCAAAGCCAGCGAAAGAGCTATTCCCGGCAGGGATATATCAACGAATATTCACTGGCAGCCGGGCTCAATTTGAATCACAAACTTTATTTAGGGGTTTCATTAGGTATCGTTGACGCCTACTATAAGGAGTCCACCGAATTGCGCGAATGGGACGAAAAAAACAATATTCAGTTTTTCAATGAAATGCGGTTTGATAACTATCTCCGCACAAGCGGCACAGGATATAACGGAAAAATCGGGGTGATATACAAGCCGGTCAATGAAGTGAGATTGGGCGCATCAATTGCCACACCGACTTTTTATAACATGAGTGACATTTTTGAAACCACCATGCACTCCTCTGTAACTTATGATGATGGAAGTGAAACTTACAAAAAAGTTTCCCCCTATTCAGAATATGATTACGATATTGAAACGCCACTCAAGGCAACCCTCAGCGGCGCTTTTATTTTTGCTAACAAAGGATTGTTAAGTGTTGACTATGAGTTTACCAACTGGAGCTCAGCCCGGCTGAGACGCGGTGGCGACGGATATAACTTCATTGATGAAAACAATGATATTGCAGAAGTTTTCCGTTCAACCGGGAACCTGAGAATCGGCGGTGAATATATGGCAACCGGAAATTTCAGCCTGCGTGCGGGTTTTGAACATTATCCCTCTCCGTATAACAGCCAGGCATTAGGCGCAAATCAACCCAATGCAGATGCAAAGCTGAATGTTTTATCTGCTGGATTGGGATACCGGAGCGGTGGATTTTTCTTTGATCTTGCTTACAGGCACTCAAAAGAAAAC
>CAYNOQ010000045.1:0-19195 GCA_964398855.1 uncultured Mariniphaga sp.
CAATGGTCAGGGGGACTTTTGCATTTGTCCGGATAAATCTGGATAAACCTTCTGAACGGGAGCGTTCGCAGCAGGAAATAGCCAGTGCGCTAACGGCTGAGCTGAGCAAAAAAACAAGGGCAAGAACAATTGTGGTGCAGCAGTCAACTTTTGGAGGAAGGCGCGCCCGACCCCCGATTCAGTATGTTTTGCAGGCGCCCACCATTGATAAACTCAGGGAGGTTTTGCCGGAATTCATGGCAGAAGTAAACAGCAATCCTATTTTTGTTATGCCCGATGTGAATCTGAAATTTACAAAACCGGAACTTCAGATAGAGATTAACCGTGACAAAGCCAATCTATTGGGTGTCTCCACGCGAAATATCGGTCAGACGCTGCAGCTTGCGTTGAGCGGTCAGCGTTTCGGCTATTTCATCATGAACGGAAAGCAGTATCAGATTTTGGGCGAACTGCCCAGACAGGAACGCAACAAACCGCTTGACCTGAAATCGCTTTATGTGCGCAGCGATAACGGACAGATGGTTCAGCTTGACAATTTCGTAACGCTGAAAGAATCAACGGCGCCACCGCAGTTATACAGGTATAACCGCTTTGTTGCAGCCACGATTTCTGCAAACCTTGCCGACGGAAAAACCATCAGTGAAGGAATAGAGGAGATGGATAAAATTGCCGATAAACTGTTAGATGAGAGCTTCCGCACAGCCCTCGACGGCGACTCAAAAGATTTTATGGAAAGTTCATCCAGTCTGATGTTTGCGTTTATTCTGGCAATTGTGCTCATCTTTTTGGTGTTGTCCGCTCAGTTTGAAAGCTTTAAAGACCCTGTTATTGTGATGATGACTGTGCCACTGGCACTAACCGGGGCGCTGCTGTTTATGTGGTATTTCGGAGTAACCATGAATATTTTCAGCCAGATTGGCATTATAATGCTCATTGGGCTTGTAACCAAAAACGGAATTCTGATAGTTGAATTTGCCAATCAAAGAAAAATTGCCGGCATGAATAAGCTCGAAGCGATTAAATACGCTTCCGCTGCCCGGTTCCGCCCGATTCTGATGACCAGCCTCTCCACAATTTTGGGGATTTTGCCGCTTGCGCTGGGACTTGGAGAAGGCGCTCAGAGCCGTGTTGCCATGGGGATTGCCGTAGTTGGCGGATTGTTGATTTCAACATTCCTGACGCTCTACGTGGTTCCCGGAATTTACCTGTTAGTCTCAAGTGAATTGAAAAATGATGTTGAAAACAGATTTATTGCAGAGGAAAATGAGTAATCCATTCAGAATAGGTTTTTTTATTTCGGTAATATTCATTTCGTTATTTCCCGGGAATGTTTTTTCGCAGGAAATTTATGACTTAGGAAGGTGCATAGTTACCGGATTGGAGCAAAATTATTCGGTGAAAGTTGCCCGGAATCAGGAAGTGATTTCAAATAATAATTACAGCCGCGGGAATGCGGGTTTTCTCCCAACCGTTACAACAACCAACAGATATGGGGGAAATGTTATTTCCACCACGCAAAACATGAATGACGGCTCGCAGAGAAAATCGAGCGGAATATACAATGCCACAGGCTCCGCAGGATTAAATCTCGACATGACTTTATTTCGTGGTTTCAATGTGCAGACAACCTATCAGAAGCTGCATGAGTTGAAGCAGATGGGTGAGCTTAATACACAAATGTCTATGGAGAACCTTGTGTCTCAGATTGTTTCGGAATACTACTATTTAATTCAGCAGCTGAACTATTTCAACAATATGCAATATGCAGTTTCCCTTTCGCGCGAAAGGGTGAGAATCGATGAAGAACGCTATCTGTTAGGCGCTTCATCAAAACTCGAATTGTTGCAGTCCATCGTATATCTCAATGCCGACAGCTCCCGGCTTGCAAGGCAGAATGAGGCAATTCTGGAATCACAGGTGAGACTGAAAAAACTGATGTCGCTGGACAATCTTGAAGCCGATATTGCGCTGATGGATACATCTATTATTTTCAATCCTGAACTCTCCTACAATGAGCTTTTGGAGTCGATGTCCACTTTTAATACCGGATTGCAGATTGCCAGAAAAAATCAGCAAATTTCAGAGCTTGACTATAAAATAATTGCTTCACGCGCATATCCTTATCTTACTTTCTCTTCCGGTTACAGTCATGCGTACAGGGGATATGGCTCAGGCACCATCAGCGATTATGGCGAATTGGCGCTTGAAAACCAGCTGACCGGAACACTGAATTACGGGGTGACATTAGGAATGGATATTTTCAACGGTTTCAACCGCCGGCGCGAAAAAACCAATGCGCTGATTGAAGTTGAAAACCGCATGTTTCGCTTTCAGGAGGTGGAGCAGGATATTAAAGCACAACTTCTTACCATCTATTTTGCTTATGAAAACAATCTCCGGCTCGTGCAGATGGAGGAGCAGAATTTAGATGTGGCGCGTGAAAATCTGGAGATTGCACTGGAACGCTATCGGTTAGGAGCGCTTTCGGGTATCGAATTGCGCGAAGTTCAGAAAAGCCTTTTGGATGCTGAAGAACGGTTGATTTCGGTGAAATTTCAAACCAAGCTGGCTGAAATTTCCTTGTTGCAGATTGCCGGAAAAATTATGGATTACGTATAATCTTGCTAATTTTTCCGATACAGTTTGATGTGTCTATTTTTTAACGCGACCGAGCAGATTATCTGAATGTATATCCGCGAATTTACTCCTATGTAACTTTTGCACAGATTCCCAACCTACGAATGAGAATGACGGCTCACTTAATACTCCACAAACATCGTCATTCTCGCCCAAAGGGCGGGGATTCCCAGTTAAAAATCCATTTTTCAGCAAGTGAAATGTTTTCAACAGGACTGCTGTTGCACAGCACGTTTATTCAATCTTATCTCTGCACACATCTTCATCGAAAAATCGGTAAAATCATGTGGCAACATGAAAGAAATTGTAACTTTGATGCGCATTTCTCGAAATTTACTCAATGCAAACAGTTGATTTCAAAACAGTTGTAATTGGTAGTGGTTTGGCAGGTCTGACTGCTGCCTTTTATTCGTCCAAAAATGGTCCGGTAGCGCTGATTACCAAATCGAAGCTCGACACCAGCAATTCGTTTTTTGCACAGGGTGGAATTGCAGCAGCAATTGCCGATGACGATCTGGCTGAACTGCACGTTCAGGATACCATTACGGCAGGGCGCGGGCTGTGTGATGAGGATGCTGTCCGGATTCTTGTTGCAGAAGGAAAGGAAAGGGTTTTGGAGTTGATTGATGCAGGAATGAGTTTTGACCGCATCAATGGTGAGCTGGTTATGGGGCTGGAAGGTGCACACAGCAGACGCAGGATTCTCCACGCCGGTGGAGACGAAACCGGGAAAATGCTCACAAATTTTGTGTTGGGGAAAGTTAAAGAACAGCAAAACATCATCCCTTTTGAGCACACAACTGCCCTGAAATTGTTAGTTAACAACGGAAAAATTGCAGGAGTTCAGGTATTGAATTACCAGAGCGGGAAGAATATTATTTTCAAGACCAATGCCGTAATTCTGGCAACCGGCGGGCTTTCCAGAATTTATACCAGATCCACAAATCCTCATACTGCAACCGGAGATGGAATTGCGCTTGCGTGGGATGCCGGTGCGCAGATTGCCGATCTTGAATTTGTTCAATTTCACCCATCGGCGCTTTACATTCCCGGGGAAGAGGCTTTTCTTATCAGCGAGGCGGTCAGGGGGGAGGGCGCGTGGTTGCTAAACGATTCCGGCGAAAGGTTCATGCAAAATATCCATCCATTGGCGGAGCTTGCTCCGCGGGATGTGGTGGCATATAATATTTATAGGCAAATCCAACTTTCCGGTAAAAACTTTGTCCATTTATCCCTGAAACATCTTGACAGAAAAAAAATCAAGTTCAGGTTTAAAAGCATTTATAAAAACCTTAATGAGCAGGGATTTGATTTAACCCGGGATTTGATTCCGGTGGCGCCGGCAGCCCACTATATGATTGGCGGCGTGAGAACAAATCTTCATGCCGAAACCAACGTTCCGGGACTTTTTGTTTGCGGAGAAACTGCATCAACAGGTGCAATGGGAGCCAACAGACTGGCGAGTAACTCCCTGCTTGAGTGCCTTGTTTTTGGAAAAAGAGCCAGTGATTCGGCAGAAAAAGTGAGTCGCTCACAGGTAGAAATTCCGGAAGCCGAGCCGATTTTATTAAACCCGGAAACTGAAAATCTTTTTCTGAAAGTTCAGCAGAAAATTGCCGGACAGATGTCAAAAAATATTGGAATTGTGAGAAACGAGTATGGATTGAGCGAAGCTTTGGAATATTTTGAACTGATAAATGAAGATTTCAAAGAGGTTCAAAATGATTATAACCGGCTGAAAATAAGAAATCATGCTGCCGTTTGCACGCTTGTTGCACGTTCCGCACTGGTGCGGAAAGAGACCAGAGGAAGCCATATACGAACTGATTTTCCGGAAGAAAATCCCGCTTTTGAAAAGCATATTATTCAACAAATAAATAGAGAAATTAACTTTGAAGCTGTTAGGAGAGAGTAAAATGATGGATGCAAAAACATTGGAATCAGCAGAGATTTTGTTCAATTTAGCTTATGCCGAAGATGTTGGTGAAGGCGATATCACAACCGATAATCTGGTGCCGCCGGATATCGTAAAAACAGCAGTTTTGGTGGCTAAAGAAGATGGAGTGATTGCCGGATTGCCGGTTGCTGAAATGGTTTTCAGAAAATTTGACCGGGAAATTGAGTGGAATGTACTGAAACCCGACGGCAGTAAAGTGAAGGCAGGTGATGTTCTTGTTGAGTTTAAAGGAAACTACAGGGCGTTGCTGACCGGTGAGCGCAAAGCGCTCAATTTTTTACAGCGTTTGTCCGGAATTGCCACCTTCACCAATCGCTGCGTGGAGGAGCTTAACGGACATCAGGTGGAAATCAAAGATACCCGTAAAACGTTGCCCGGCTACAGGTATCTCGACAAATACGCCGTGCGGATGGGCGGCGCTTCAAACCATCGCTTTGGGCTTTATGACATGGTGATGATCAAAGACAATCATATTCAGACAGCCGGGGGAATTCAAAATGCAGTGGATTCCATTCGCTCCAAAATTCCCAATGAGATGGAGATTGAAGTGGAAACGAGAAATCTTGAAGAAGTGCAGCAGGCGCTGGATGCAAAAGCAGACATCATCATGTTGGACAACATGAATTCGGGTATGATGAAAGAGGCCGTCCGCATGATTAACAATCAGGCAAAAATTGAAGCTTCGGGGAACATGACCCTGAAAAGAATCAGAAAAGTTGCTTCCACCGGAGTGAATTATATTTCAATCGGTGCATTGACACACTCTGTTAAAGCGCTTGATATTTCACAGCAGATTATCGATTGATGAACCTGATTGTTGACATAGGAAACAGCAGGACAAAATTTTCAGTTTTCAATCAGGACAAAGAGATTTTCACAAAGTCTGTGAATGAGCTCCTGCTTTCCCATGTTGATGAGCTTCTTGACGTTTACCCGTCAATTAGCAAGGCGATTCTCTCTTCCGTAAGAGATTATTCTCCTGAGTTTCAGGAATATCTCAGACAAAAATTTCATCCTTTTATTGAGCTGGACGACTCCACTCCGCTGCCGATTCAGAACTGCTATAATTCCAAAAAGACATTGGGAGAAGACAGACTTGCAGCTGTTGTGGGAGCTTTTTTCCTTTTTCCCGATACAAACACTTTGGTAATTGATGCAGGAACAGCCATCACCTACGATTTTGTAAATGAAAAGGGTGAATATCAGGGAGGTAACATTTCACCGGGCATAGATTTGCGCTTCAAAGCATTAAATCAATTCACCGGACGGCTTCCGTTAGTGGAAAAGAGGGATTTTGAAAAACTGTTCGGAAAAACCACTGTCGAAGCAATTCTGGCAGGCGTTCAGCAGGGCGTTTTTTCTGAGGTTGACGGGACAATTGACAGGTTTAAAGAAAGCTATAAAAATTTAAATACAATTATTACAGGTGGCGATGCTTATTTTTTTGATAAGAAACTAAAAAATTCTTTCTTTGTACGTTCCAATTTAGTTGCCATCGGTTTAAACCGCATATTAGAATATAATGGGGGGATTTAGAAGTTTAGTTTTGTTTGCCGGACTACTTTTTTTGCCGGCTTTATTGTTTGCACAGTTTAATAATAATACCAGTTCACCGTATTCACGGTTCGGAGTAGGTGACCTTCAGCCCTATAGCTTTGGCAGGACTGTGGCTATGGGGGGCGCTTCCCTTGCAAGCAGAAACAGCCAGCAGATAAATATATCCAATCCTGCTTCATATACTGCACTTGATTCTTTGGTGTTTATGTTTGAATTTGGACTGAACTCCAAATTTGCAAACTACAGCAGCGATATTTCGAGCAACAATGCCAACGACATCAACTTCAGTTACTTTGCATTGAACTTTCAGATCATCAACTGGATGGCTGCTTCAATGGGGCTGACACCTTTTTCTGATGTGGGCTACGATGTGATGGTGAATGATAAGATTGCAAACGCAGGAGATATTGTCTATCGCTATTCGGGAGAAGGTTCTCTCTCCAGAGCGTACCTCGGGCTTGCCGTACAACCCATTGAAAATATCTCAGTAGGAGCAAACCTGAATTATCTGTTTGGTATGCTAAACCGCAGTTCCGAAACTTTTTTCCTTCAGTCGGAAGATTTTTACAACAATTTCAAATATGAATCGATGCGGTTGCGCGATTTCAGCCTTGGGCTCGGGATTCAGGCAACACTGCCGCTGAAAAACAATCAAAAGATTAACTTTGCGGTTGTGCTGGATAAACCGAAATATACCGGATTTTCTACCAACCTGACACAAAAGATACTTAATGTTACGGTTGGAAGCTCAACCCGTCAGGATTCAGATACCATTAAATATCAGAATCAGGAACGAAGCTCCATCGAATTTCCGACATCACTCGGTTTCGGCTTATCCTATGTGAAGGAACATAAACTGGAAATCAATGCCGATTATTATATGCAAAGCTGGTCAAAAGCTAAATTTTTTGGCGAAACCAATCCGATTTTGACGGATTTGGATAAGTTTGCAGTTGGTGCAGAATGGATTCCCGAAAAGTTTTCCATCAGAAGTTATCTGAGCAGAATAGCTTACCGCGCCGGAGCTAAATATGAAAATTCTTATTTGTTGCTTGGTAATCAGCAGATTAAGGATTTTGGCATAACTTTTGGAGTTGGACTACCAATTTATCGTTCAAATTCAACCATTAATGTTTCGGCCGAGTTGGGAAGAAAAGGAACGAAAAAAAACAACTTAGTTCTTGAGAATTATGCGAAGATAAATCTGAGCGTTAATTTGTATGACTTGTGGTTTATTAAACGGAGATTTGATTAACAGATGTGAAATTTATAAAAAGGTATAGGACTATGAAAACTTTTGTACGCATATCAATCATCGCTGTCTTTCTGGTTTTTGCAGCCGCTGCCACCCAGGCGCAAAGAGTTGTTAAAGGCACTGTTTACCGCGAGGGGAAACCCGGAGCGGGAATTACTGTTGAACTGCATCGCGGCGGCTCGATGATGACCAGCTTCGACGGACAATATGAATTAACCGGTGATGCAAAATCCAAATGGATTCGTTTTACTTTCCTGAACGAGTCAAAACGCGTTGATCTTCCGGCTGACACAGATGCGCCTTTTGATTATGCATTTGACGGAAATCTTCCTGAAGATGAAAATAAGGAAGTTACATCAGGTGATGTTGTCCTGAAAACGGCAGAAGAACTAATCCGGGATCAGGACAGGGATTTTATGAATGAGCTGACACTTTATAATGAGTTTTACAAACAGGAAAATTACAAGTCAGCTTTCCCGCACTGGAAAAAAATTTATCATAAATATCCAAAGTCAACGCTGAATCTGTATATACACGGTGCAAATATTTATGAGAAATTTATTGAAGAAGCTGCAACTGAGGAAGAAAAAGATAAGTTTGTTGATGACCTGATGAAAATGTATGATCAGCGGCTGAAACACTTTGGCGACAAAGGATATGTTTTGGGCAGAAAAGCAAATCACTGGCTGAAATTTAAACTGGATTCTGAAAAAGAGCAGGACAATGGCACTTTATCCGAAATTCTGAAAAAAGGTTACGACTGGCTGAGCGAGTCAATGACTGAAAGAGGAAATGAATCTGAATTACCGGTAGTTGTTCTGTTGATGCAAACAACCAGCTCACTTTTCAAATTAGGTGAACTGCCAAAGGAAACTGTTGTGAAAAATTACGACATCTGTAATAATGCATTAAACGCCAGGATTGAAGCAAGCACCGATGCGGAAGAAACTAAAAGCATTACCGAAATACAGGCTTATCTCGAAGATATTTTTGGAAAATCAGGTGCGGCAGATTGCGAAGCGCTGGTAAATATTTTTACGCCGCAGTATCAGGAAAATCAAAACGATGTTGAATTCATTAAAAATATGCTGCGTCGCTTAGGCAGTGCAAATTGTGATGAAACAGCCCTGTTTTCCGATGCTACAGAAAAGCTGTATGAACTGGAGCCTTCAGCTGAAGCTGCATTCAACATGGCACGTCGGTTTGTGAAAAGAGATGATGCTGAAAGAGCAAAAAACTACTATCAGCAGGCAATTGAGCAGGAAACGGATAAAGAGCGTCTGGCAAAATATTATTATGAATATGCTCTGTTTATTTTTGCAAAAGAGCATGCGTTGCAGGAAGCGCGCAACCTTGCGAAAAAGGCTTTGGAGGCAAGACCCAACTATTGTGAAGCATTGGTGTTGATTGGTGATATCTATGCCGCTTCAAGCAGGAGTTTCGGGCAGGATGATTTTGACAAATCTTCTGTTTTCTGGATTGCTGTTGATTACTACGAGCGCGCCCGTTCAAATCCCGATTGCGCTGTTGATGCATCCAAAAAGGCAAATGATTATCGCAAATATTTCCCCAGCAAGGAAGAAGCTTTTTTCCGTAGTCTGCAGGAAGGACAAACCTACAAAGTAGGAGGCTGGATTAATGAGAATACGAAAATCAGATTCTAAGAATTTTAAAATATTTCGTTTTGTGAGAGTTGCAGTCCTGCTCTGTGGGGCTGCATTTCTTTTTGGTGCCTGCGAAAGCAATATCGAAAAAATTCAGGCTTTCAGCTCACCGGAAGATTTGCCTGTTGTTGAAGCTTATTCTTTCGAAACCATGTTCACCGATAGCGGTGAAGTCCGGTTTTCGATAAAAGCACCCAAACTTCTCAGATATGAGGGCGAAGGAAAACCGTATGTGGAATTTCCACAGGGAATTGAGCTGATTAAATACGACGCAAATCAAAAAATCATATCGAGCATTACGGCAGATTATGCCAAGCAATTTGAAAAGGAAGACCGATGGGAAGCCAAAAATAATGTGATTGCCACCAATGCTCAGGGAGATACGCTGAAAACGGAGCACCTTATCTGGGAAGAAAAGGAAGAGAGAATTCACACGGAAGAATTTGTGCGCATCATACGTGCAGATCAGATTATCAGCGGTATCGGTTTTCAATCGGATCAGTCTCTGCAAAACTGGCGAATAAAAAATCCAAAAGGTACCATATATATTACCATGGAAACCAACCGGCACGATATGCCGCCTGATTCAACCGGTGAGTCAACATTCAGGGAGCGTCATCCCATTCGTGAACAGGGCGTGCTGGATATCGGAAACTGAAAACCGGCAGATACAATTCTTACTTTAATGTAAAAGAAAAGAATTTTCAGAAGTGTGAAAAGCAAAAAAACAATATGGGTTTCATGGCTTATTGTTTTGGTTATCAGATGTTCGCACTGTTAGATGTGAAATATTTCAAAAGAAAATTATATTTTATCGATTCTTTTGAAAATTACTATCTTCGTAGCTTCAAAAAAATAAGTAAAAATTTACAATAAAAGAACTGTAAATCAATGGCAACGTTACAAACAATTCGTACAAAGGCAGGGATGCTGGTAGCAATAGTTATCGGTATATCATTGGCTGCTTTTATCCTTGGCGACATGTTTCAGGGAGGCAGCTCAATTTTTCAGGGAAACCGAATGAAAATCGGTGAGGTAAACGGGGAAACCATACTTTATCCTGATTTTCATCAGCAGGTGGAAAAATTGGGCGATATATACAGAATGAATACCCAGCAAAATCAGTTAGATGAGAATACCTGGGTACAGGTTCGTGAGCAAACCTGGCAGACGATAGTCCGGGATCTGGTTATGGACGATGTTTATAAAAAATTGGGAGTTACCGTTAGTGACGACGAATTTTTTGACATGCTTCAGGGAACCAATCTTCACCCAATAGTGCAGCAACTTTTCCGCAATCCCAACACGGGGCAGGTTGACCGGGGCGCGGTTGTGGAATTTCTCAGAAATCTGGAAACCGGAGTGGCTCCGGAGCAGCGTCAATATTGGTTATATATTGAAAAGCAGATTGAAGAGGACCGTATTCAGAGCAAGTACAATAATCTGGTTGCAAAAGGAATTTACGTTACAACGCCTGAAGCAGAAAGCAGCCTGAGTTCAAGAAGCAGACAGGTGAATTTTGATTATATTATGATGAATCACAACACTGTGCCGGACAGTCAGGTGGTTGCAACAGAAAAAGAGTTGAGAGATTACTACAGCAAAAATCAGGATTCGTATAAGCAGGAAAAAATGCGTCAGATTGAATATATCACTTTTCCGGTGGTTCCCTCAAAACAGGATTTTGAGCAATCGGAAAAATGGATTAACGACATTGTTTCCGATTTTGCTTCGACCACTGATGACGTCAGTTTTGTGAATTCAAACTCTGATGTTGCTTTTGATGACACCTGGCAAAAGCAGGCAGACCTGCCCGAAGATATTGCAATGTGGATTTATGAAACCAATGCGGAAGAGGGAGATATTTTGGGTCCCTATTTCGAGGATGATTCTTACAGATTAGCAAAACTTCATGCTGTTCAAATGCTGCCTGACTCTGTTGAAGCAAGGCACATTCTTTTGAGGGTTGAAAGTCAGGAAGAGATGATTATTAATCAGGCATTGGCTGACAGCCTGAAAAAAGCGATTGAAGGCGGCAGTAATTTTGCTGAGCTGGCGATGCAGTATTCAACTGATCAGGGTTCTGCCATTCAGGGAGGCGAATTGGGCTGGTTTGGGCGCGGCATGATGGTTAAACCGTTTGAAGAAGCTGCTTTCAACAACAAAGTTAATGAAGTTACCATTGTGAATTCTCAGTTTGGTATTCACATTGTTCAGACAACCCGCCGGGGTAAGGAGTCTAAGCAGGTACAGGTTGCCACGCTTATCAGAAATGTTTCGCCGGGCACGCAGACCTATCAGAAAGTTTATGCCCAGGCAAGTGAATTTGCCGGGAAGAATTTCACTAAAGCAGATTTTGATGCTGCCGTAGAGGAGCAAAAGCTGGAGAAAAAGACAGCTTCATTAAATGAAAACGACAGAGGTGTTTCCAATTTAGATAACTCCCGTCCGCTTGTCAGAGCTGCGTACACATCAAAAGTGAATACCGTTGTTCAGGATACTCAGGGTTCCACAATTTTCGATTTCGGAGACAATTTTGTAATTGCTACGCTTGTTTCGGCTACCGAAGAGGGTACTGCCAGTTTTGAAAGTGTTAAAACCCGTGTTGAACTTGCTGTTTTAAAAGAAAAGAAATCAAAACTCTTGATTGAAAAGGCAAAAAAAGCGATGGAAGGGAAGACCGATCTGGATGCAATTGCATCTGATCTGGGAACTACCGTTAAAGATGCTTCAAATATCAATTTCACTTCGTTTCAGATACCGGGCGCCGGAATGGAGCCCAAGATTGCCGGACTGGTTTCAGGTTGCGAGCCGGATAAGATTTCACAACCGATTGCCGGCAACAACGGCGTCTTCATTGTTAAGGTAACTTCTGCCAACGATGGAGAGGAGCAGGAGGTTGCAGATGAGAGGGAGAGAATGATACAAAATCTGTCTTCGCGTGCTATGTCGCAGGCTTACAATGCTTATCGCGAGAAGGCAGATATTAAAGATCAACGATCCAAATTCTATTAAAATTCACAAAAATAATGGCTGATTATCAAAAAGCATTGCTGGTTATTCTCGATGGATGGGGAATCGGCGATGGCACAAAACGCGATATCGTATCACAGGCGTCAACGCCGTTTATAGATTCAATAGTTAAAAAATATCCGCATTCGCAACTGCTTGCATCCGGAGAAAATGTTGGATTGCCCGACGGGCAAATGGGCAATTCCGAAGTCGGGCATCTGAATATTGGTGCCGGACGGGTGCTCTATCAGGATATGGTGAAAATTACCCGTTCAATAAAGGATAAATCACTCTGGACGAACCCCCGGGTTGTGGAAGCATTTACCTACGCAAAGGATAAAAATAAAAAAGTACACCTGATCGGACTTATCGGTCCGGGAGGAGTTCATGCGCTTAGCAGTCACATGGTTGCACTGAGCAAGATTGCCACCGACATGGGACTGAAAAATATTTTTGTTCATGGTTTAACCGACGGGCGCGATACCGATCCGCATTCAGGATATGGATTTGTCGAAGCAGATCTGGATGCATTGAAAGATACCAACGCCAGGTTTGCATCGCTTATCGGGCGCTACTATGGTATGGACCGGGATAAAAACTATGACCGCCTGAAGCTGGCTTACGATCTTTACACCACCGGGAAGGGAGAAAAAGCAACAGATATTTTGGCTGCAATTCAAAAATCTTATGACAATGGCGTTACCGATGAATTTTTGAAACCCATTGTTATGGTGGACGAAAATGGTAATCCGCTGACAACAATTGAGGAGGGAGATGTGGTGATATGCTATAATTTCCGCACCGACCGGCTTCGTCAGACCACCATTGCGTTTACGCAGCAGGACCTTCCGAAATACGGAATGAAAACAATGGATTTGCAGTGGTACACCATGACCAATTACAAGTCGGATTTTGAAGGCATCAATGTTATTTTCGATAAGGATAACGTAACGAATACCATGGGGCAGGTTGTGGCAAATGCCGGTTTGAAACAGATACGGATTGCTGAAACCGAAAAATATGCACATGTAACTTTCTTTTTCAGTGGTGGACGTGAAGAACCTTTTGAAGGGGAAGAGCGGATTTTGGTTCAGTCGCCAAGAGTGCCGACCTATGATCTTCAGCCGGAAATGTCGGCTCCTGAAATTAAGAATGCCATTGTGCCGAAACTCAGAAACGGAGAAGCCGATTTTGTTTGTCTCAACTTTGCAAATGGCGATATGGTGGGGCACACCGGTGTTTATGAAGCGATCTGGAAAGCTGTTGAGGCTGTGGATCAATGTGCGAAGGAAGTGGTTGAAGCCGCTTTAGAGGGGAACTACAATGTTCTGGTTATTGCCGACCATGGAAATGCAGACAATGCACTTAACGATGATGGCTCGGCAAATACGGCGCACTCCCTGAACCCCGTTCCCTGCATTTTTGTAAGCAATGACAAAACAGATATGAAAATTGACAACGGCATTCTTGCTGATGTTGCTCCTACACTTTTGAATTTAATGGGACTTGAAGTTCCTGCTGAAATGACCGGAAAGAATCTTATCCATGATTGAAATTGGACGTGCGATTCTCAGCCGGGAAATATTTGAGGAGCATTTTGTTTGTGATTTGCTGAAGTGCAAGGGGGCTTGCTGCGTTGAAGGGGAGTCGGGTGCACCGCTCACCCCTGACGAAGCAAAAATAATCGAAAATGAATATGAGAATTTTCGGGAGTTTTTGCCGGAGGATCATCAAAAGGAGATTCAAAAACAGGGATTTTCCGTCATTGACCACGATGGCGATTTAGTAACGCCGTTAGTAAATAACCGGCAGTGTGCCTACTCCTTTTTTGATGAAAACGGAATTGTGAAATGCGCCATTGAAAAGGCTTATTTTGAAAAGAAAACCCATTTCAGAAAACCGATTTCATGCCATCTTTTTCCGATTCGGATTGCAGAATACGAAAATTTTGATGCTCTAAATTATCAGAAAATTGATATCTGCAAGCCTGCACGTAGCTGTGGTAAGTCGCTTAATGTGAGGATTTACGAGTTTTTGAAGGAGCCATTAACCAGAAAATACGGAAAAGAGTGGTATGAGCAGGTAGAAGCTGCCGCCGGATACCTGGACGCTACAACTCCCTGATTTTTATATTTCGGAACATGCACAATCCGCCATGGTCCTGTAATCCGATATGCCCTTTTTCAGACATGCCGTAATATGGTCTGTCCTTCCATTTGCTGTTTTCCTTCAACGCTTTCCATTCATCGCTCCAAAGCTCATATTCAATAACTTTTTTCCCGTTCAGCCAGTGTTCAACATGCGGTCCGTTGATAAGGATGCTTGTTTTGTTCCATTCATCAATAGGCGCCACTTCAGCATTTTGAGGTGCGTGCATATCATAATTTGCACCGGAATACTGACTGTCTTTTAGTTTAGTAGGCCAGCCCTTGTCATCAATCAGCTGATACTCCGGTCCGGATTCATAAATCGCATTTACAATGCCTTCCTGGCAATGATAAAAGACGCCGGAATTGCTTTCCGGCGTCACCTTCCATTCGAGATAAAGTTCAAAATTCTGAAACTCTTTTTTTGTGATAATATCGCCGCCGTGGTCTGAGCCAACGCCTGAATTGTGTAAAATGCCATCTATGACCTTCCATCCGGCAACTTCACCACCGTTAAAAGTTTTCCAGTTATCTAACGAATTGCCGTCAAATAGCAATTCCCAGCCGCCGGCAATCTCTTTTTTGGTGAGTGTGTTGATTTGTTGTTCTTTAGGCGCACAGCCCAAAAGCATTGCAAGAATTGCAGAAAAAGCGAAATAAATAAGGTTTTTCATTCTGTTTTTTGACTTTGAATTTCGGGATAAAATTAATGAATTCCATGAAGTTTTTCAAGCAGTTCGTGAATATATTTCAAATAGAATAGGGCACATAAGTTTTTAATTTTTGCTGCTAAATCACTAAAATTTTCTGAAATAACAGTTTGCAGAAAATCTTGATTCTTGGTGCTAATCGTCTTGCGTCTCATTACACATTGAATTCCTGCGGAGCAGGAATAAATAAGCGCCACAATAGTAGCCAGCCTGTCTCAGTCAACTCGGAGTTCGTGTTGAATGCACTTTTTCTTCCCTGCCAAAGGCAGGCAAGCTTTGGTGAGTTAGAGGGAGCTTTTTCTTTTTTGATGATATATTTAAGGATAGTCGCGTTAGAGGAAAATTTATTCTATTTTTATTCAGTTTTCAAAAAGAGTATCAAAAATCACTTAAAAACATAAAAATGTACATTCACAGCAAAGAAAAAAACAGATTACGTTTTAAGATTATACCGTTTATTGCGCTACTGCTTTTATTTTCAGGGTGCTATACCGGCTCAAATCGTAATCATTATTTAGGGTTGGATGATACCGGCGCAGAAAAATGGATTACTGACCATAAATCACAGCCGGAAAACGACTCGCTTTTCTATCAGGATAATCCTGCACCGCTTTTTAGGAAAGAGTTTAAAATTGAAAGTGATGTAAAATCGGTTAAGCTTTTGATTACGGCAGCCGGCTATTACAGAGCATCAGTTAACGGCAGCAGAGTTGGTAAAAACTTTCTCGATCCGGCATGGACAGATTTCAGCAAGCGAATTTATTATTCCGAATATGATATTTCGGAAATGGTAAATGCCGGAGAGAATTGCATTGGCGTAACGCTCGGGAATGGATTTTACAACCCATTGCCCTTGCGCATGTGGGGAAGCCGCAACATGAGAGATGCTTTGAATACCGGGCACCCTGCATTTATTGCGAAAATTGTTCTGGAGCACGAAAATGGAAAGTTCAGTGAGATTGTAACCGATGAAGACTGGAAATATAGTTATGGACCACTGCTTAAAAACAACGTCTATTTGGGTGAAGTTTATGATGCCCGAACAGAGATTCCGGGATGGGATAAAACGGAGTTTGATGACTCTGAATGGCTAACGTCTGTTGTTTCGTCAGGTCCCGGTGGAAATTTGCAAAAAGCTTTTTTCCCGGGAATTCAAATTCGGGAAACTATCCGCCCGGTTGAAATTTATTCGTCGCGCAATGACATTTACATTGCCGACATGGGTGTTAATTTCACCGGAGTTTACAGAATCAGGCTAAAAGGTGAGCCCGGCGACTCTATTGTTTTCAGGTTTGGAGAGCGGGTTTATCCCGATGGAGAGCTGAATCCGATGACTGCTGTTTGCGGACAAATTAAAAGAAGCGGGATGGGTGGTCCATTTGCGCCGGACACCGCATGGCAAACTGACACTTATATTTTTGGAAATGAATCTGAAATCTGGTATCAGCCCGAATTTACATTTCACACCTACCGATATATGGAGATTGCAGGTTTAAGGCAAAAACCGGAGGCTGATGATATTGAAGGGTTGTTTTTGAGTACAAATGTTGTTTCGGACAATGAGTTTTCCAGCTCCAATTCCCTTTTAAATTCGATTCAGGAAGCTACTCGACGGACCTTTCTTGCAAATCTGATTAGCGTGCAATCTGATTGTGCTGCACGTGAGAAATTTGGTTATGGTGGTGATTTAAATGCTGTTAGTGAATCATATATCTACAATTATGATATGAAAACATTCTATCAAAAAACCATTTATGACTGGCTGGACGCCATGAATGATACCGGTTTTGTGGATACGGCGCCGTTTGTCGGAATTGAATATTGCGGGTTGAGCTGGGAGTCGGCTTTTCTGATTACCCAGTATTATCTCTATTTATATTATAGCGATCTCGATTTTGTTGAGGAGATGTATGCGCTGAACAAAAAATGGATGGAAAAGGCTGCCCGGCTTCACCCTGACGGGTGGGTGGATTTTGGTTTGGGCGACCATGAATCGCTGATTCCGGTGCCTGTGGAACTGACGGGAACTGCACACTATCTGAAATGTGCGGAAATTATGCAAAAATTTGCCTTTTTGATGAATGATGCTGAAAATGAGAAGCTTTATGTTCAGCTTGCGGATAAAATAAGAGAGCGTTTGAAGGAAGAGTTCTGGGACAAGCCATATACAGCGGAAATTAACCGCCAAACTCTTTTTTCAACCCTGCTTTATTATGGGGTAATTCCTGAAGATGAGATACCCGCAGCAGTGGATTCGTTAATGGCAGCTGTTCAGAAAGCCCCTGCCGGGCATTTAACAACCGGAATTTTCGGAACGAAGCACATTCTTGAGGTTTTGTCGGAATATGTATCGCCGGCTGAGGTGTATAAAATCGTAAACAGCCGTGAGTTCCCCGGATGGGGTTTTATGATTGACCGGGGCGCTACCACCATTTGGGAAACCTGGAAAGAGAGTGATAATACCTATTCAAACTGCCATCCGATGTTTGGAAGCGTTACAGAGTGGTTTTATCGGTGGATTGGCGGAATTCGACCCGACATTGAAAATCCGGGATTTGAGAAGTTTGTTCTGGCGCCATTTATTCCCGAAAATCTCGAATTTGCCAACACTTCTTATAAATCACCTTTTGGTAAGATTATTTCAAACTGGAAAAAGAAAGGGAATCAGGTAATCTACGAATTTGAAATTCCACAAGATGCTGAAGCGGCAATAGCATTGGACAAGCAGCCGGAACAGCAGATTCAGCTAAAATCTGTTTCTGATCCTGCTTTCAGCGCTGAAAATATTGAAGGACTTCAAAATGGAAAGTTCAGTTTGTCATCCGGGAAATATATGGTTACCGTTCAGTGAAATCCGACTTACATTATTCAATAAAAAGAAGAGCGAAATGTCAATCAGGCAGATACTGGTGTAACTCGCTTACTCTTTGGTTAGATGAATTTTTGTTTGTGTCCTGCAATTAATTTATGGGTAGTCAGTCTGTTTGTATTTTGAAACGCGTTAAGTTTTTATTTTGCTATTTTTGGCTTATTAAGTTATTTATCTTTGCCGTGGAGATATTCAAATCATGCATAAACCCATGAAAGAAAGCATCGTTTCATTACTTTGGAAGAGTTTTCTTGCAGGCGACAAAGAGGCTTTTGCGCACTTTTACAATCTGCATGTAGATGCGCTTTATCGCTATGGCACCAAGTTGTGCGCCGATGATAATTTAGTGAAGGATGCTATTCAGGAGGTCTTTTTGGATTTATATCTCAAGCGGAATAAAAACAATGCAACTCCGGAAAAACTGCGTTTCTATCTGATTTTGGCTCTGAAACGAAATCTTATAAAAAAGCTGAAACGAAACCGCAAAAAAGTAAGCACCGAAGAGCTTGAGCTGACTTTTCAAACAGAGTACAGCATTGAAACGACCATTATTGAAAATGAGAAGGAGTCGGAGCTGAATCAGCGGGTGAATGAAATGCTGCAAATCCTTCCATCCGGGCAGAAAGAGGCGCTGTATCTACGCTATAATTTGTCTTTAGAGTATGATGAAGTTGCAAAATTGATGAACATTACTGTTGAGTCAGCCCGAAAACAGGTATATCGGGCGCTGAAAACCGTTCGCGACAAATATGGAAAACAGGGAATGGTGTGGTTTTTTATTGTTAAGTCGGCAAATTAGAAATATTGAATCCGATATGACTTCCAGAAAGATGCAATACGAAGGGAGACCCATCTAACTTTCCCAAAGCTTGCCTGCCTTTGGCAGGGTAGAAAAAGTGTATTCAATGCGAACCCCGAGTTGACCGGAACAGACAGGTTTGGAGGGAAAAGAAGTTTTCGCACTTTGTGTGGAATAATCCCACTCGTGTGGTAGGGGCTGGTTGTCAGATGGTGCAGCCGCCTGATGACCAGCTCTGTATGTAAAATGTAAGGTCATTTTTCGCTGTGCGAAAAATCTTTTGAAGCTGGCAGCAGGCTGATTGAGTTTTGTCCTGCTACTAAAGGCAGATAAGTTTTTGTGGCAAAATCAATCACTTCATTAACGACTTAATCACCACTTAATTTCCTCAATCACTACCTAATCCTCACTAATCAAAGCCAAAAACTCAACCGCTAACAACCAATTGACGGCTTTCATTTTAATCACAAATTTATCCACTCAAACTTGCCACATAGTTAACGTTACAGATGAGGCAGTTTCAAAAAAACGATTCCACACACTTTTTTTCTATTTTTGAAAAAATTTAGTTTGAAGTAAGAAAAAATG
>CAYNOQ010000046.1:0-18652 GCA_964398855.1 uncultured Mariniphaga sp.
CGCCATCTCTCCTCTAATACTCCACGGGAATCTCCACTTAGGGCAAACATGCGGATAATCATTAAATGTAATTATTTACCAGGTACTTTAACTATTTAAAAAGTTATGTCCTTCAAAAGTAGTACATAATTCTGAGAATACATTTTGCTGATTCTTTCTGGCAGTAGATATGACCCCCTCAATCCTTGCATATATTTCGGCACCTTTAAAAATTCTAAAACAGTTTGATATTTTTTGTTTGACCTTTGCCGGTCTGCTCTCTCTCTCTGCCAGATTGTTTGTAAATGGCACTTCCGGGTTGAAAGCAAATGCCAGTATGGATTTATTACTTTGGATTGCCCCGGCGCCACGTTTTTCGTGTACAAACAGGTAAGTGTATAAAAGGGAGGTGGCTGTGTGTAGCCAATGAAGTTTTCCTGCTGTGCGTATTCCTGTTTCATTGATGTGTGCTACCTTTTGCTCAACTATTTTTGATTTGATGATTTGCTCGCTTTGCTCAAGATTTTCATAACACCTTTTCCCGGGCTGATAGATGGTCGATTCATTCATCGGGTAACCGAACAAGTCGCTGAACAACCCTTGTATCTTTTTGTATGGAAGCCTGTAATGAACATTCAACAATACAGCAAATGCCTTTGCATTGTTGCCATATTGAACCGGGGCATTGACTCCCTGTGGGGCAGTTCCTTTTTGCTCTTGTCCGCAAACAGAGCACAAGGCTTGAAATATCCGGTATTCGGTAATTTCAAGTCTGGGCGGCGGAAGTTCAAAAACCTGACGTTTTTCTGCCAGTTCTAATTCTTCTTTTGTAAATCCATGTCCGCAACTGCAGAGCCCGGGTGAACAAAACTCAATTTTATCAGGGGAATCAACCTGTCGCAATGTCTTGCCTTCGTGCCCTTTTTGTCCTCCATGATTGCTGTTCTTGCTTTTTGAAAAAGCCGGCTTAATACTTCTCTTGTTATAACCATCGCTCGAAGGCAGTTGGTTGCTGTTATGGCTGTTGCTGTTTAAACGGGCTTTCAACGCTGCAATTTCGGTTCTCAATAAAGCATTTTCGGCATTTTCATCGCACAAGGCTTTATTCTCTTTCTCCAGCAAGCTAACCCGCTTGTTTAGCGCTTCAAGCTGACAGATTAAGTTTTGTATCGTTATTCTTCTATCCATAACTTTAACCAAAAATAGTGACACAGGATGCTAAAACCAAAAAAATACATCTAAAGTTATCAAACTCAAAAACCGTAAATTGTTGATATTGCATGATTTTAAAATTTTATGTCACCAGGAAGGAAGTATTTGAAAACAACTTCCGGAAAATTGAAAATATGAAAATCTCAGAGGGGTAAAAAACAGGAAAAACAAGAACTTATTCACTGCCTTTTGTGAACAACTAAAAATTGTTGAAAAATTGAAGCCAAGTGTTCATAACAAATAATCTGAGTGCTTTTTTAATCTCTTGGGCAGGTAAATAATTACACGATTTTTCATATTATACATAGCTTAAAAAACTCTTAGAAGCAAGTTTTTAATAATATTTTTCTTTAGCTTTTTTCATAATGTCGATTGCTTTATAGTGAACATCAAAACAGGGATTAAGTGTTGGCATCCAGACAGTCTGCATAAAACCTTTCAACCTTTCGGGAGCAATGATATTCCTGTTATGTTTTACCAATCTTTCCAGATTGCCATCATTATTCCAATGCCCATTCAACCAGATACTTCCTGCAGGCACTTGGTCATAGCCGTGCTCTTCTAAATCTATAAAAGCTTGAGCAATCACATCGTTAGGTTCGCTCTTTTCATTGAAAGTAAATCCCTGTTCTTCATAATTCCAGTTACTTTGAAGTACGGTTTTAGGCATTTTACGAAAAAATTCTTCTTTATTCCGCCATGCATTATCCGACCAAATCCAACTACGCACATTGTTTCGCTCTACCTGTTCAACCAAATAATAGAAATCTTTCCACCAAAGGTCTCCCTGACGTATTGTCACGTAGCGATAATCTGACTGATGCCCATAGGTTTCCTCATCCATTCCGATATGAAAAAACCGTGGCTTATCAAATATTCCAATTACTTCTTCAATTAAATCTTTACAAACCCTATAATAGACATCTGAGGAAAGTGTGTATTGGTACTTTCCCAACCATGCTTTATGTCCTGCCGAAAAATTGAGTTTGGGAATGGGTTCAATACCCAAGTTACGGATTTGTGCCAATTTATTTTTCAGATGTTGCACTGTCCATGCATTTTTAACGCCTATTTCCGGGTGACTTTCATATTTTACTCCATCTCCCAAATCAATAATAACCATATTTAAACCCGAATCTGACATTTTTTTCATAATTGTATCCCAAACAGACTCCTCACATGTCAGCTCCGGATGATAATATAATGCCCAATCAGTTACTTGCTCGTCATTATATTCGGGCGAGTATGTTTCAGTATTGTATTTCTCGGGTGTATAATCCTTCCACATGTTATAGCTCAGATGGACTAAACTGGCCCAAATTGTATCATTATCTCTCAACTGCTTTTCCTCTTTTATCTGTGAAAAAGAAAGATTTGGTAAATTTACAGCAACACCCGCAAAACTGAGTTGCTTAATAAATTCTCTTCGATTTGTCATAAAAATTAAATTATCCGGTAATGAATCTTATTGGCTGGCTAAAAATCCGTTCGTTGCCGTTTTCGGCTTCCACACGAATATATTTAATAGTCGGAACATTATTCACATCAAAAGGTATTGTGAATTTTGCATGTGAGACACCATCATTTTTTGAAATGTCTTTGTCTGTTATAAAAGTAATATTTGACTTTGAGTTTACTTCAATGATCAATTGTTCTTTTTTCAAAGATATCTTTTTAAAGATTATATCTCTGCTGCCAAATTGCGAACCGAAAAAGACACCATCCCTGTAGGCTTTAAGACAATTGTATTCTGTATAATCATCTGTAAGCAGAATATTAAAACCACCCTGAAAATCATTCACTTGAACCCCCCAGTCAGGAACAAGAAAACCCAGACATCTTCTACCTGTTGTCAGTATTTCATCCCATAACTTTAAATCCCAGTCTGTGGTACTATATATTTCAATTCCTAAAACACGGGGATCAAAATCTAACATTTCCTCAATCAAGAACTGCGGCAGATTACTTTTGTCATTTTCATTTGTCCATGTCGGATGATTTATCGTAATTCCTCCACCGTCATCAAAAAGGAGCTGGTCAAATATTTCTCGAAATGCCTCTTGCCATGTCAGTCCAGTTCCATAAGAAAAATCACCACCACCCCAAAAAGTTTTGAAATTATTTCGGGCATCAAAAGTACCACTACTATAAAGCGATCCCGGTGCGCAGATATGCACATTTCCACTGATATTTGTAAAGGCGTGATGCTCTGCATTTGGAGAAAAGATTATATCTTCTGGAATATTTTTAAAAATTAAATCTCCAATTTCAAAAGGAAACTCCTTTTGCCTTTCCTCAGACAAAGACTCATACCATCCTGTTTCTTTGTCCATTATCACTTTATTCCACTCAATTGGACCTTCAACATAAGTAGGGGCACCATTTTGAGGAAGTCTCATTACGCCAAAATCCTGTTTAACGCGAAATTGATTTTCACGAATCCGGTTTATCGGATAATATGGAGCCGAGGGATAATAATTGCTTACAGGCAAATGCCGGTATCCTAATTCATAAGCTCGGTCAAGTCCCTGCTGGTTTGTGATGTGAATATGACTCGTTGATGGGATGTAATTTACTTTTTCCCAATCAACATTCTGATAAGGATTCTCAATCTGATATTTTCCGTGGAATGCCTCATTACATGACATACAGAATACCAATCCGGCTATTCCTGTAATTTTTAAAAAATATTTCCTGTTCATACTCATAAAAAATAGAGTTTTTAAAATTAAATGATATATCATTAGATAATTGACTTCCTGAATAATACGACTAAGGAGTTTTATAACAAAAATTCAATATCTAACTTTAAAGAACTTAAATTCACTAAAGTCATTCTTAAATTTCACAAATGAAGTTGTTTAAAGTTGAACTATTAAAAGACACTATCCCACAAAATGTTTCATTTTGTTGCTTTTAGCAATAATTTCAGAGCAACGTACAAACTTAAGCATGAAAAAACAACCCTGCAACTTTCTTTTCAAGATTCAGGCTATTTTTTCAGCCACCGGTTCAGATGATTAATTGGTGACTCAACAACAAACTTATAAAATTTTGAAGCAGGCAGTTTATCCAAATCCACGACAAATTCAGTTTTTCCCACCGGCACAGCGCCCAGTTCAGTCCATTCATCCTTCCCGCCGGTATTAAAATTATTCGTTGATGTTGCATAGACAGTAGCGGGCTGATCAGAATAGGACTTCCAGGTGAGATACACCAGATTGTCATAAGGTAAAGTTTTTAAATCATATATTCCTGCACTGCCGGTGAATGGAATTCCGTCCTGTTCCCATAGAATATCACGTGGAATGGTAAATCCCATGAACTGACTTATTGAAGGAGAAATATCAATAATTGACAAATATTCACTGTTAAAATGGCTATTTGTCTCAACATTGGTGGAAATCCATATCGTTCTCTCGCGAAGGGATTGCCCGCCGTGTCCGTGCCCGCTTTCCGTTCTGCCATGGTCTGTTAAAATCACTACCATCCACTCTTCATCGAAATTGGCTTCCCGGTATTTCACAGCTTCCCAGATGCGCTCCACCTGCCGGTCGGCTTTCAGCACATATTCATCAAAGTGCCCGCTGTTTCCCACCTGATGCCCTACTGCATCAGTGTACCACAAGTAAACCCAGCTTAAATCGGGGGCATCATTCCGGATTCCATCGGCAGCCTCTTTGGAAACGTGCTCATCTATTTCAAAAATATGCAAGCTATTTTCCTTGTTGGGGAAAAGTGTTTTATCGTTTTCAAAACCATCTTTTGCAAAATCCATTTGGAGATTATTGGTTTCCGGTTTATCCTCTCCCACCAGAACTGTCCGGTTGTCAAGCCAGCTTGAGTAAATTGCCGTTTTATAATCTTTTTTCTGCTCTTTGGCAATTCGAAAAATTGTCCAATAGTTGTAATTTGGTTTCAGATCGGAATTACCCGTTACATTGTGTTTATTCACCCACGATGAAGTCAGCAGATTGGTGTAGCAAATGGCAGAAACAGTTTGGGTTTCGGAATAACCGCCAATTTCACCGCCTGTGTAGGCGCGTGAATAACCGCCTTGCGATGCAATCTCGAAAATTGCCTTAGGCTGAAGCCGCTCAATCTGATCGGCAGGAATTCCGTCAACAATAACATAAACTGCTTTGCGGGTTTTTGCTGAAAGTGATAAAAAAGATAAAACCAGCAGAATCGTAAAAAAGCTTATTTTTTTCATAGTCAATACTTTAATGTTACTCATTTAAATTTCTGTTATTCTTATAATGTATATCCGCGACTTTACCCTATGTAAATCTCACACAAGTAGATTCCCAACCTACGGTTGGGAATGACGGTTCATTAAGGTAGAAGAGTGAGGAGAGGTGGCGGCAGAGCCGCCACCTCTCCTCCTTTAATACTCCATACGGATAATCATTTTCTTATAATATCAAAATTCTTCTAATCTGATTGCCCACACGCACTATATATACATTTGGGTTAAAACAGTTTGTTGGTATAGAGACAAAATCTTTAAAAGAAAATTGTTTAACCACCACTCCGTTCAAATTATAAATTTTGCCCGACTCCATTCGGTTACTCTCATAAAATATTTTTAAATTATTGTTTTTTGAATCATATTGTATTTCAAGTGCTATTTTATCTTTTTTTTTTCAATAATATCCGTTGATGTCCCATTATCAGTTATCTTAAAATAAACTCTTTCACCCGGCTCAAAATATTTATCCTGTATAAAATATGAAACAAAATAATCTCCTGCCGGCAACCCTTCAAAAATATATTCACTCCCATTGACATTATCTACATAAACCCATTTTATTGATGCTGATCCTGAGCCGGGAACTTCAGAATCATTATAAATCCCTATCCAGTCATTTTTCAGTTTTGGTGCACCATGGAATGACACTTTAACATTTTCGCCGTTTTGATAGATAATTTTGTCAGTATCAACACCCGGAATACTGCCTGCATAAAACAGTTCTGATTTTGCAATTATATCATATCCGTTGTCGCGGAAAATTACAGCAAAATATACTCCCGGGCGTTCCATTTGAAAAGTAGTTTTCCCTTCTGTTCCTGAAATATATTTCCATTGTGTTGATTGTGTGCTTGGACCCGGCTGCTGCCCCCCTTCATATATACCAATCCACTGATTTTCGTCACCAAAAGCATTTATATATGAGATTTTAACTTCTTCGCCTGTAAAATAAGTTTTCTGGTCTCTTGTAATCATTGCCGAGCCATTGCTTCCCCCCGAAGTTATAAAAAAAGCAGCATCAGACCACTCAGACCACTCCATGTTTCTGTCTCTGTGCCGAACATGAATATAATGTTCTCCATTGTAAATATCAGTTTTATTTAATTTCTGTCTGAAAATATCTACATCTCTATGTATATCAACAAATTGCGCATTTCCCGGATGTTTTCCAAAAATATTCTCATAATCACGAATAAGGTCAAATTCAAGGTTTGAAAAATCTGCATCGCCTGCAACCTGAAACTGAACACTGTTATATTCATAGCCGGAACCGGAAGAATAGGGTGTACTTTCAAAAGTATAGGGAAGCTCAATATTACTATCAGATAGAGGAACAAGCGAGGGTTTATCCGGTTTTCCCTGATCAAATTTGCGTAAAAAACTGTCCACAAGTAGTGGCTCATCAAAAGATTCCTCCTGGTTTCCAATAATATAAGTTTCAACAGACATTGTTGCTGTTTCCGAATTAAGCTCAACAATCTGAAAGGGCCAATAATCAATTGTTTTCTGCACATCATCAAAATCTTTTTCTGTGCTTTGCCCCCATCGCTGATCCCATGAAGCGCCACCTGAAATGATATGGTACATTGGAAAATCACGTAGTTGTCCACGGTGATACAGATGATGATGTCCTGCAACGTTCAAAACCGATTTTTCGGTTGTGCAAAGCAGTGGAATTATCCTGTCTCTAACCCATATTGAAATATCTCCAACATACTGCTCTGCTTGTATGGGACGGTGGTTATAGCTGAGAATCCAGTCAATTTCATCGTCATTTTTTGCTTTCTCAATTACTTCTTTTGCCCAGTTGTATTGCATAGTACCGGTGTGTTCAGTACTAAGCATCAAAAAAAGTGCACGCCCTTGCTGCATGGCATAATAAAACTCTGAATGGCTTTTTATTCCTTTGTATTCAATATTTTCATATTTATAATGATCTTCATAATACTTTAAAGCATTTTCGCCGCCATAGGTCTCGTGGTTTCCGACAATTGTCATAATCGGGATGTAGGGCGACAACGCTTCTGAGCCTTTAAAATGTACTATATCATATTGCTTTAAAGTTCCTTTGTCCACCTGATCTCCCACATTGGTGATTAAATTAATGTGGTTTTCTACAGGGGTTCCATATTTTTGCTCTGCTGTTTCTCTGGCTGCCTTAATCAATCGCTCGTAGCGATTATCCAAAACCTGATGATCACCCAATATAATGAACCGATACACTCTTTTTCCACCCGGCAATGGTTGTGTCCTAAAACTGTAAACTTCTGACTGAATATCCTGGCTAACTACCTTATAATAATATCGCGTATCAGGTTCCAAATTTTCGAGCTGTACAGAATGAAACGTATAAGAGTAGTTGTTATCCTCTTCGGAGCTAAAAAGCTGAGATGTTCCTTCTGCAATTTGATCCAAAGTATTTTCAGATTTGCCGAAAATAACTTTACTCTCCGTTTCATTGGTTGTTCGCCAGTTTACCCAGATTGAACTGTGAGTAGGTGTTTGAAGATAAGGTACCGGGCTCGCAGAACATTCTATACCAACAAAAAGCGCTATGATTAAAAACTTTACTTTTTTCATGTTTTTTAAGTCAGAGTAATAAGCAAATAAGTGTTTCCCCAAAGATGAAACACTTATTTTCCTAATTTTTAAAGATAAAAAAACTGAATAAACCTTTATTTGGTTAAAGAACGGTTATACATTCTCTCATGTGTCCACCAACCTGCCCAATCCCTGTACAGATATTCAATTTTTAACTCTTGAGTTGAAAAATCATAAACATTATAGTTCTCTGTTACTGCGTAGCTCCCCTGTTGAATGAAAATTTGTTTTGTAGCAGGGTCAATAGAAATATATTGAACGTTTGTTCCACTACTTGTATGACCTTCATTATTGACATAACTACGGAACAGATAACCGGTTTCCCAGGTTGTCTCTCCGGTTCTTTTGATATATCTTCTCCGCTTCACTGGATCTTCCGGATAAGAGCCAACGCCTTCACCCGATTTTGAAAGACGATCCACCGTGTACCATCCCTCTAAATCATCAACATAAAAAACAACCACCATTGATGACATTATTTCACTGACTAAAGCAGGCTCAGCAGATTTAATTCTAATTGGCAAACCGTATAAACTGTTATCTTCCAGAGATGAGATATCAATTTCAATGTTCATTTCCTGATAGGCAGTTGCGCCGATATGAACAAAATCATCAGGCAGTGAATAAGTACTTGCCGGCAATAATTTAACACTTCTGCCACTTTCCTGAACGTAGCTATCAAGCAAGTTTTCATCTATCTCAAAAATAATTGCTGTTTCTTCGTTCATATTATACTCTAAACTTCCCACTTTCAGTAATACAGACTGCAAGTCGCTTGTTCTTAAATAATATGGAACCCACTGGGTGCCAGCTTCCTTTTCAAAGCGAAAAGCAACTAACTTGCCGGGTATAGCTGTAATTTTGGCAATATCTCCCGGGTCATTTTCCTTATCGAAAGATTGGACATAAAAAGTATGCTCGCCATTTTCGCTAAGCAAACCTTTGAAAGTATGTTCAGTTTCGCCATTTTTCATTACTATCCTGTACTGCTCATCATTCAGCATGTATGAAAGAACAACAAACGAAAAATTGTCTTCAACCGGTTCTGCCCATTTTAGGGTTATCTGCCCGGGACCGGATATTGCTTCCAGATTCAAAACAGGTGCAATGTTTTCAAAGTTTTTCCGACTTTGCAATACTAAAATTTCAATCTTTTCTTTTCCACTTGTTATAGCTACTTTTGCTTTTCGGCTTTGAAAAAGTATATTCTCATCAACTTTTACAATTACTTTATCGTTTGAAATAGAAACTGTGCACCAATCACTATTTTCGGAAATAACTACTGCACTCGTTGTTCCTTGCGGATTACTGATTTCTATTGATTGTTCGCCGGAGTTACTGTTAAAACTCACCTGA
Source organism: uncultured Mariniphaga sp. (assembly GCA_964398855.1). Taxonomy (GTDB): domain Bacteria; phylum Bacteroidota; class Bacteroidia; order Bacteroidales; family Prolixibacteraceae; genus Mariniphaga. The sequence continues at coordinate 9,401 of CAYNOQ010000046.1, forward strand.
GTTTCAGATAACGAAAAATAGTTACCTACAGGATAGGAAATCTCTTTTTCACAAGAAATAAAATAAAAAGAGATTAATAAAACAGATATTACTTTTTTCATTGTTTGTCCATATTAAAATTATTCAACTCTTGTCAACATTTCCATTACCGTAATCCATTTGGAAGAGCCCGGCATGCGATACTTATAGTTTATTGTAAATATTTTTTCTTCAGGATCATATTCACAATCATCCAGCTGTTCAATTTCAATATTTTTATATGGTTTTACACGAACTGAGTTGTCTTCATTGACAACAAGCAAGATAGCCTGATCTTTAATTTTTTGTAATTCTGTGGATGTTGCTATGTTTTCAGGAAAGAGCCGAACCTGATTTCTGGAAATTGGCAGTAATGTTTTATTCGTTGTTATATTCGACATAATCTCATTCTCAGTCTTAATTCCTTTCAGTTTATACATTCTGGATGACATCGACGAATAGGCATTTTCCAATTCAATCTTGTACATCACATAATCTTTATCCGTATTAATCTCATAATTTTCAGCTGATTCAATACGAACGGGAAACATATAAGTTGTATCCGGTGACAGTCCGTTTACATCAATTTCGATGGGAAAAAAAGTTGTTGCCGCCACATCTCCTGCCCTGATGACAACGTCAAATGAAGGGATTACCAAACGGTCATCAGGAATCAGTTTTGCAAATTTGTCCGTCTCATTACCAAAAAAGCGATAGTTATAATGATCTAAAATTTCAAAATCTGTTTCTATGGTTACTAAAACATCATTTCTCAAAGGCATTGAGCCACCGCTGCCCACAGTCATATACCCTGTTGTAACGGAATCATTCAACTGATGGGGATAAGGGAAAATATTATTTTCACCACTTTTAAGATAAATCATCGGTTTATAAAACTCCTCATTAAGCAGGTCTCTTTCACATGCGACCAACAGAAGAGTTACGACAGATACAAAAAGATATTTTTTAAATGATTTCATTGTGTATTGTTTTAAAGGTTACTAATCTTCCCATCCCGGGTTTTGATCTAACGTGCGAACACGTTTAATCTCCTGCCTGTCTATAGGAAGCAGAATCATTTTGTCCTTAAATTCACGATTTCTCACACCGCTGTAATTACAGATTACCCGGTTGTAATATCCGTCTCTCTCGGTTTTTTCAGTATCCATTCCCATAATCGGAATAGCTTCTTCTTCTTTAACGATACCCCAGCGGCGCACATCATGGTATCTCAAACCCTCATGTAAAAACTCAATCATCCGTTCGGTTTTCAGCACTTCAAAAAAAGCTGCATGGGAGCTGGCCTCTTCCTCAGTTAAACCGGGTAAACCACTTCTGTACCGCACAAGATTAAATGCCCATTTAATTTCATTTACATCCCGATAAAATGTTTGAGAATCACCACTATCTTCATTTGTGATTGTATGGCTCTCTGTCAGATTACTTAAACTTTCTGCATACATCAGAAGAATATCTGCATATCTTACAATAGGAAATGACTTATTCAGGATAGTTGAATTGGCTCCACTCCATGCATCATCAGGATGTACATATTTTTTCGGAACATAGCCGGTAATCGGGTAATTTCGCATATCTCCCTGTCTTACAGCACTTCTTCCTGAATTTCCGTCGCGGGCATAAAAAATCTGTACCATAAACTTTCCGGTTTCTGTTGTGGAATTCATTGGCCATAAACATCCACTAAATCCAATGCTGGCATAAAAACGCGGTTCACGGTTTATATACATCAGATTAACATTCGGCTTGAGTGTGTATCCGGAAAATGCCTGATCTCTTGTGGTAAACCCTGTTTCAGTGTATGGATACAAACCACTGGAATTGTTTATATCACGCCCATCAATCATTTTATAGGCATCAATAAATTTTTGCGGCACTGAAAAACAATTCCAGCCGCCAAATGGTCCGGGAAAAAAGAGTTCCGTTGATGCTCTTACCCGGGAAGAATTTTTTCCAAAAACGTATTCTTTGTTTTTAAAACCTAAAGTTTCTCCGTTAAACATATCGGCATAAGAGCGGTATGGATCAATGCCTGCGGCTCCTTCCGGCCAATCTTTATAATAATTAGGATCATGAGTTATTCCCTGAGGCAATTCAGGTGTATCATAAGAGCTCTCAACGGTATGCAGCGTATAATCCATATCTATAACCCGCTTGCATGCAGCAGCTGCAACAGCCCATTTCTTTTCATCATAAGTTTGTGGAAAATAATGAACATTATCAGACTGTCTGGTAAAGTTTCCAAAATAGGATCTGGCAGCCTGCCCACCATTAAAAAGCGGGCTGGCTGCATAAACTCTCAAACGGGCTATCAGTCCGTATGCAGCTCCTTTTGTCGGACGCCCAAAGGTGTTTATTGGCACACTCTGAGGAATATAGAGTGCTGCTTTTTCCAGTTCACTGCAAATATATTCCACGCTTTCTTCATAAGTTGAACGGTATTTCTGATATGCCTCTGCCTCAAGGCTTGTTTCATAAACTTCATCCCCGGCTATCAACAATGGGCCATAATTCATCAATAAAAAATAATAGGCATAACCTCTGAGAAAATGGGCATATCCCACAATTTCCCGTTTATCCTGCGCTGTCAGCTCTCTACATTCATCAATTCTTAAAAAAATGGTATTTGCCTTACGAATGACCTGATACATTGATGTCCAGATATTCAGGCTTCCCATATCATTAGAGGTAATCATATCTAACGTAAAACGCTGGGGGTAGTAACTTGATTCCCACATTGAGAAACCTTCGTCACTTCCTAAAATTGCAGGGTAATAAGAGTATTCGAAAATATTACTTTCATCCGGCAACAGTGCAGCAGTTCCCCAAAGAAATTTCTCCAGATATACTTTATTTTGAAAAACCGAATCCATATTGATGGTATCTTCAAAATAGTAATCCACATTTAAAAAATTACATGAATTCCCCAAAAGTGATACTATTGCAGTTATTATTAAAATTTGTTTTGTTTTCATATCTTAAATATTGAAAATTTTAGAAATTAATATAAGCCTGTAAAGCAAAGGTCATCGGAATCGGGTATTCATATCCATTCTGGTTTGCCTGCTCAGGATCCCAGATTTTCACTTTATCCCATACTGCCAGATTTTGCCCGACAAATTGTAAATCCACAGAATTTAATCCCAGAAGTTTCAAAAATGCAGGAGTACGAAGATTGTAGTTGATGGTAACCTCCTGAATCCTTAAATATTTACTGTCTCCTATCCAGAAGGAGGAATACTGGTCATTATTTTGGTTTCTGCCATAACTCAAACGAGGAAAAATAACATCCTGGCTCTCGGTTGCCGGATCTCCGGAATACCAGGCAGGTGTCCAGCGGTTCGACTGTATGTTTGCAATTGAAAGTACATTGCCCGTGTATTCTCCATAAAAGGGAATATACCCATAGCCGTTATTGTGATAATAAAAATTAGTTTTCCCGGTTCCCTTAAACAAAATCCCAAAAGTTAAACTTTTAACCCGAAACTCGGTAGCAAATCCATACATGAGGGTGGGGAAAGGTGAATAGGATAAGGGAACTTTATCATCTTCAGTTATAACTCCATCACCGTTAACATCCTTATATTTTATATCGCCGGGGCGTACCGTGCCAAACTGAGTGGGGCTATTCAATACATCCTGCTCATCAACAAATAACCCTATGGCTTTGTAACCGCGTAAAACATTGTAAGGCTTGTTCGAATAAGATAAATAGTCATATTTTTGGTAAGGTTGTTCCCAGTTTTTAATCTCATTCGTAGAATAGGTAAAATTGCCTCTCAGAGTAAAAGACATTCCATTTTTTAAATCATGGGTATAACTTGCATTTCCGTCAGCTCCATAGCTTACCATTGCACCAACGTTTCCGTATGGCATTGTCATTGCGCCCACCCAGGTAGGCAGCTGCGTGCGTCTTTGAAAAATTCCATCGCGCTGATCATGAAATACATCAGTAACAATTTCCAATTTATCATTCATAAACTTGATTTCGATTCCTAAGTTTGCCTTTTTGGCAATCTCCCAGACCAGATTATCAGCTCCCACAACAGACTCAATCAAGCCGGAGGTTCCTCCCCAGCCTGCTGATGCATTGGCATTTATAATGGTCAGATAAGGGAAACGGTCATTGGCAATCCGGTCATTTCCTACTGTTCCGTAGGAACCCCGAAGTTTCAAAAAGCTTATAAAATGAAGATTATCCTGCATCCAGCTATATTGTGAAGGTACCCAACCGATAGCAATGGATGGGAAAAACCCAAATTGTTCACCTCTTTTGAAGTTTTCAGAACCGGTATATCCGAAATTTCCATCAATCATATAAGTGTCTCTGAACCCGTATGTTACGCGACCTGATATTCCCTGATATCTCTTAGGAATAGCGGTCATGGATGTGGTATAAATTGTATATTTTTCACTGCTCATATATGAATAGAGCAAACCTCCCACCCTATGATCACTTCCAAAAAGACGATCGTAATTGATATTAAGTTCCAGATGATATTTACGCCATTGCGATGTACTGGAGGTATATCTGGTATCGTATGCATTTGATCGCCTGAGCATTATCAGCTCTCCCTGAGTATTTCTTCCGGTTGTTTTATACAAATCGGGTTGTTTGCGTCTTGTCTCATTAAAATAGTTCCTGTTATCAAAGGCACCCTGCAGGCTTGCTGTAAGTCCAGGGGTGACCGATTCCAAATCCTGTTTTAACGCAAGTGTAGCCATATTTTTATAGGATTCATTGGTTGTCATACCTGTGTGATTTAACAGCACATACGGAGACAATTCATCACTTGGTCCGTAAACCGGCAGATAGCCGTTGGTGAATTGTGTCGGAACAGTTAGAGGCGTTAATTGCGCCTGTGCAATCCACAATTTCCTTGTATCCATCTCTCCGGGTAAGTTATTAATGGTGATGTAGCCATCCAGCCCCATATAAACCTGCGTTGAATTCGTCAAGTTTATATCTAAATTCATACGGTAATTATAAGTGTTATATCCAACTCCTTTTCGGTATTTGCTTGATTGATCCTGCTTATAGGCAGAGGATTCGGATGACATCCCCATGCTTAAAAAATAATTGGCAATTGAACCGCCTCCCCGCGCACTGATATAATGTGTGTGCTGCCATGATGTTCTATTCAAAATTTCATCGCGCCAGTTGACATTGGGGAACAAATCGGGGTCTAAGTTATTTCTGATTAACTCCATCTGAATATCGGTGTAAAGTGGCAGTTTGCCTGAAACAATTGCCGCTTCATTTGCCAATTCGGCATATTCGGTGGCATCCAGATAATCGGGCATCCGGTTCAGATAGGAGAGTTTTGCATTGGAACGAACTGTTATATTCAGTTTATCTTTTGTTCCTCTTTTTGTTGTAATCAAAACTACACCATTCGCTCCGCGAACACCATATACAGCAGTTGCCGAAGCATCTTTTAAAATTGAAAACGACTCAATGTCAGCCGGATCCACCTGGCTCAACGTGCCTTCCAGCCCGTCAATCAAAACCAAAGCTCCGCTGCTTGCACCAAAAGTACCGATTCCGCGAACCCAAAACTCAGAAATATTTTTTCCCGGCTCACCGCTGCTCTGCATTGAAATCACTCCGGGAATGCGTCCGCCCAAAATATTTGTTATGGATGTTGCCGGTGTCTGCAGCTCTGCAACTTCAACTGATGTTATAGCACCTACCACACTGACTTTCCTCTGCTTACCCATACCGACAACAACAACCTCATCCAATGCGCTGGCAGAAGTTGTTAAAATTACCTTTAAATCTGTTTCTGCTTTGGTTACAGTGTATTCAAACGGTTCGAGACCCAAGAAATTAAAAATAAGCACATCTCCACCGGAAGCTTTTGCTTCAAAATTACCATCAAGATCAGTAACCCAACCTATTCCCGGACGGTCTTTGATATGAACAGTTGCTCCGGGCAACGGAGCCTCAGTATCATCATAAATAGTTCCTTTTAATGTGTATTCAGCCTTTTTTTGTTGTGCAAGAGATAGATTGACAAACAACAATAATCCCATAGCAAACACTCCTGTTTTGATTAAAAAAGTTGATTGATTTTTGTGATTTTTCATTCTGAGATTGTTTTAAAATTTAGAATCTGTCTCTTATTGAATAGTAAGTTTTCGTACGGCAAGATTGTAATAGTCAGTGATATACAATGTTCCGTCTTCATCAATTTTCATTCCCCAGAAACGGTCAAAAAGCGCTTCATCCGGATCACCATCCAAATATCCTTTTTTCCCGGGAATGCCGGCAATCGTACTCACAATCCCCGCAGTAGAAATTCTTCTTACACAAAAATTGTCAGTGTCTCCAACATATAAATTTCCATCCATGTCAAAACATATCTGACATGGATTGTTAAACTCTGCCAACTCTTTCGGTCCGTCCAAATGTCCTTTGACGCCAGAACCTGCAAAGTCTTCAATTTCAAGCCTGCGCATATCCATCCGGTAAATCCGGTCAGTTCCGACAATAGGACCGTCCTGAGGTGCCATGGATGACGGATTTACGATATAGAGCATGTGTTTATCAATGGGATGGAAAGCGAGATAAACCTGTAACTTCGTTTGTATTCTGTCTTTCAAAATATCAGCTTTCACCAAAGAAGCCACGCGTGTTTTTGGATTAATTTTTACCAGTTCACCTCTTGTAGTGATTGTATAGATCATACTGTCAAGTTCGCTGACAGCAAAAGAATACTTGCCAGACAAATCAATATCATCACCGGGGTTAATTGTGGGGTTAATACGCCTCGGATTCCACTGCTGATCAGGATCAAACTCATAATAATAAGGCATTCCGTTCATCGGGAAATAAATTACCTCATTCTTGTAGTCAGTACACCCCGACATCATTTCCCCGCTGGTTGAAACGTCCATTAAAGTAATTACAGAGTTTCTCTCCTCGCTTACAATACGTGCGCGACATCTCCATTCTCCTATGAAAATATTTTTATCTTTATCAACTGCCAGATAAAAAGGATTATCAAAACGCGCCTCCACCAATGTACCATCAACAGTCATTCTCTCTTCTGGTGTTCCTGCAATTGTTGAAACCCTAACCAATGTCTGATAGTAAAATGGTTTTTCATACTGCATGGAATCTTTGCCAACCACCACTGAAATAGTACAGGTGTCTCCGGGCAACCGGGGTGTCAGTACATAAGCCATATTGCCTTTGGTTTTAACAACTGTTGCCTGCTTGTCATTAAAATAAACTTTAAGCTCTGAGGCATCAATTCCAAAATTAGAACCTTTAATAACAACCTGCGAAGCCATTCCTCCGGTTTCAGGAAGAAATTCGGTTAACTGCAGTGATTTTGCAGGATCGTATGGGATGCCTGAATCATCTAATTCATCTTTATCGGAACATGCAACTATTCCAAGTAAAAAAGACAAAATAGCAAAAAAACAAAATAGTAAATTTTTCATTCTCTATCTTTTATTAAGTTTTTAAGGTAAATTCCAATAAGTATTTTTTCAATTATTAAAAAGCAGAGATAACTTTCTTACTTTTCACGGGCAGAAGCAGTTTAAGGCATATTAAAACTAATTTTATCATTTTTAAATAGTTAGCTAATTATTTTGGTTATTAATCTGTTAAAATTTAGTTACAAATATATTAACAAAATCTTAACAAAGCAAATAACTCATAAAAATTATTAGAACTTCTGTTTAAAATAGAATCAAAACCCCAGCTATACAAAATAAACACGAAAAATAAAAAAAATACATCTTTTCACAAAATCACTCCTTAAAAATATCATTTTCCTCAAATGAAGAAACTTTGTCTTTCATTTTCTTACACTTTCATTCTATTTCACAACATCAAAAGTTCACATGTACTACTAACCGACACTATTCCTCATTTACAAAAACATTCCGAATTGCTTCGAGATAGCCGTACCCATACAATGTACAAGGCATCAGATAGCTGGTTTCCGTCCACTCATTCCAGCTGTTAATTGTGATTAACGGAGCTTGTTTCGGGTGTGTATCAGCATAATCTTTTGCAATTCTCAGCGCTTTCTCAAAATTTTCGGGTGTATTGTTTTTTATAACTCCGGGACGAAACATTTCAAAACGCGGGTTATTGTCCCATCCAACTGAAATATGCGGATAATACGGAACCTGAAATTCATCTTCTAAAATTTTCCACTCTTTTTTCACATCTTCCATAATTTCCATATAATCTCTGTCAATATGGAGGTAATGCACAAATTGATAATGCGTTAAGCCGTCAAAGCCAAGATCTTCAATAACTTTTGTCTGGTCTCCCAAAACCTTTCCGTCAATTCCGGTGAAATTGTAATCATTTCTGCGAAGCGTAACCTGAAGGTCTAATCCTTTAAAGCCTGCTTTTACGGTTTGTTCACGGAACCAGTTCAGCGCATCAATGGTTTCGTCCAACCCGCCAAGTCCCGTAATCAGTGGTTCAAGTTCGTAAATCATAAAGCTGGGTTTATCGTCAACTTTGTAGTAGGAAGGATGCTTAAAATATTTCTCAATTACTCTGTTACAAATGATCTCAAACTCTTTTCGGTCAACTGCTGCTTTCCAGATAATTGAATTGTTGGGCTTCCCCGCATTTCGTTTATCCCAGGTCATGTTTACATCATGGTTTGCCCACATCAGATAAAATTTCACCCTGTCATTATTTCGGGCTTTAAGATAGCCGTCATTCAGGTGCCCTTCAAGATAAGGCATTCCGTCATACCAGTACCAGTCGAAAATGAATACGTTTACGCCATGATCGGCAGCAGCATTTATCTCCATCTCGGCAACATAGGGATCAGCTTCATTTATGTATCCCCACAATGGATGTCTGGGCTGATCGTGACCTTCGTATTTTGGTTTGTCTTTCATTACGGTTTCCCATTCACCGATTCCGGCGGGCCAAAAAATCTTAGCCCTGTCATCAGGATGATAGGATGGCCAAACAAACGCGGCAATATCATATTTCTGCTTCTTTATATATTTATTATCAGTGCCCTGTGCATGTGCTGTTCTAAATGTTAATGTAATTATCAGTAGCGATACGGAAAACAAAAAAATACGTTTCATATAATTAGAAATTAATGTTGATGTTTAAAAATGTTATTTCTTATTGTATGGATCATATTCCTCTTTTATCACTTTTTTCACCGCTTCAAGATAGCCGAATCCGTTGAGCATGTCGGGCAGCAGGTAACTGCC
>CAYNOQ010000047.1:0-15862 GCA_964398855.1 uncultured Mariniphaga sp.
TGAAATTCATGGTGCATATTTCCCGACAAACTGATGTAGTTCTGCCTAACGGGTAAGCCTGTTGATTTATCCTGAAGCATGTAACAATTAACAAAAGCATTGCTTTTTTCAAATCAATTCGATATAATTGTAATTATCTTATTTTTCAGGACACTCATATAAAATATTAAAGTACAAAGCATAAAAAACCAAAGCACTGAACAGGTGTTCTCTAAGGTAAATGAATAGTAACAAATCGGTAAAAATTAAAAAAAATGGATGAACTTTCTGTACAACAACCACTGGAAACTCAGCAGTTTCCGCCGAACAACTACCTTGTTTGGGCAATTTTGACAACAATTTTTTGTTGTCTTCCTTTCGGAATTGTATCCATCGTTTATGCAGCTCAGGTGAATTCAAAATGGATGATGGGCGATTATGACGGTGCGCGGGCTTCCAGTAAAAACGCAAAGCTCTGGGCATGGATTTCCTTTGGCATTGCCATCGCTCTCTCATTGATCTGGGTTGCATTGATCGTTTTTGGTGTGATTGCCGGAATTGGCGCCGGAATTTTTGAAGGATTGTCCGTTTGAGAACAGTGGTTTTTTGAGACAGTGCCATCCCTCAACCGACTGTTTCACCAATCAATTTGATTTAGAAGATGAAAAGTTTCAGAAGAGGGGGATTGCTGGCAGCTCTTTTTTTGCTGGCAATTCTCTTTTTTGTGCTTGACCCCGAAAAACATATTATCTTCCCCCGATGTGTTTTTTATTCCCTTTCGGGATGGTATTGTCCGGGATGCGGCTCCCAGCGTGCCGTTCACAGCTTGCTTCATCTCAATTTTGCAGGCGTAGTTCAAAATAATTTTCTTTTTTTGCCGGCGCTGGCAGCTATTTTATATCATTACCTGCATCCGGTTTTCAACCGTTGGTTTGGCTGGCGGTTGCCCAATATTTTTTATATGAAACAGACACCCTGGATAATTTTTGCTATTGTTATGTTATTCTGGGTATTAAGAAATCTTTCGTTTTTCCCTTTTTCGATATTGGCTCCCGGATAATCTGAGTATTTTCAAAAAATCGAAATTTCACTCTCCATTCTTCATCCCAAATTTCGGATTGTAGCGCAGAAAGTTGATAATCACAAAACCCGGAATTGTGCAGATCATCACCCAGATAAAGAATAGTTTATAGCCAATCTGCTCCTGAATCCAACCGCTGACCATTCCCGGAAGCATCATTCCCAATGCCATAAATCCGGTGCAAAGCGCATAGTGCGCTGTTTTATGTTCGCCATCGGAAATGTAAATCAGATAGAGCATAAAAGCGGTGAACCCAAAGCCGTAGCCAAACTGCTCTATAACCACTGCCGAGGCGATTACCCACAGATTTTCGGGTTGCGCAAAAGCTAAGAAAACATACGTGAGGTTGGGCAGATTCATTGCCAGAACCATGGGAAACATCCAGTATTTCAGCCCTTTGCGGGAAACGGCTATGCCACCTAAAATTCCGCCGATGGTCAGGGCAATCATGCCGGCAGTTCCGTAAATGATGCCGATATTGCTTGTTGAAAGTCCAAGTCCGCCAAGTTCGGGTTTATCTAACAGAAACGGCGAAGCCAGTTTCAGCAATTGCGCTTCGCCGAGCCGGAAAACCAAAATGAAAACTAACGACAAAACAATGCCCTTCTTTTGAAAAAAAGTTACAAAAGTCTCCATAAAACCGGCAAGCACTTCTTTGAGTGATTTCGCATCCCGCTTCACATCGGAAGCCGGATAGGGAAGAATGAACAGATGCCAGATGAAAAATGCAATGAAAAGCGCCGCAAAAACAAAAAAGGTGATGCTCCATGCCCACTGGTTATTGTCTCCGGCTATTTTCTCCAGTTTCCCTGCCAGAATCACCAACGGACCTTGCCCGGCAAGCATGGCAAACCGGTAGAAAGTGTTTCGGATGCCCACAAAGAATGCCTGATCGTGTTTGGAAAGCCCCAACATATAAAAGCCGTCGGCGGCAATATCATGGGTGGCTGAGCTGAATGCCATCAGCCAGAAAAAAGCCAGCGTGTATTGAAAAAAGCGCGATGCCGGCAGGGTAAAAGCAACTCCCGCTAGCGCAGCGCCCACTACTAACTGCATGACAACTATCCAGTAGCGTTTGGTTTTGAGAATTTCCACAACCGGGCTCCAAAGCGGTTTAATCACCCACGGCAGGTAGAGCCAGCTGGTATAAAGCGCAATTTCGGTGTTGGAAATTTCAAGCCGTTTATACATGATGACCGAAACGGTCATTACAAAAACATAGGGCAGCCCTTCAGCAAAATAGAGCGTGGGAATCCATGCCCAGGGATTTCTTGTAGCCGGTTTTGTCATAAATCCTGTTTTAATGATTTGAACCGGTAGCCTTTGGATGTGAAATGACGTACCATATCTTCCAGCAGCCGGTAAAATTTGTCTGTCCGTGCGGGAGCAGTGCCCGGATGAATGAGCAAAATTGCGCCGTTCAATCCGTTAGGGCGCTCCTTTTCAAATTGAAGCAATCCCAAATATAATTTCAGGGATGATCTGTAATTTTCCATTTCGGGAGTGGTGTAGTCGGCATTGGTTCCGGTTCCCGGCGTGAAATTTATCACATCAAATCCCAACTTTCGGCTCCACTCCACGATTTGCCGGTTATACCATTCATAGGGTGGCATGAAAAAAGGGACTTTTTCAGATTGAATTCCGAATTTTTCCAATTCTGCCAGATTATTTTTCAGGTCATCTTCAAATTCAGCAAATGAAAGCAGCGTGGAATCTCTTTTTTGCCAGTCGCAATAGAGCAAATGCCTGTCTGAATGCGGACCGATGTAATGTCCCTGCTCCACTATCTTTCTGATAATGTCCTGAAATTCAGAATTTCTGAGAAAATTACCCGTAAAGAAGAAAGAACCTTTGATTTTGTGCTTTTCCAGAGTTTGCAAAATGTGCTCGCCGCCTTCAAAATAGGAATCTGCCGTGAAAACCGGATAGACGTTTTTCTCATTGGGATTTATTCGGATAATTGCTCCGAAATCGTCCTTTTCGGGGTTGATCAGATTCTCCCTGTTTTGAGCTTTGACAGCCATTGAAAACAGCAAACTGAGAGTCAGAAAAATTGTATATCCCGGATTAATTTTCACACTTGCAATTTAAAAATTAATTCTTTGGGGCTGCTCCGAAAAGTGAAAAATTTAGAGATGTTACAAAGTTGCCAAATCCTGCCGACAGTCAGGCAGATACAAAATTCCACAAAACTGACAGTAAGTATCAAAATTTTTGGTGATTTGCCTGTTTTTGTGCTGAAAAATTCTTTCCGAAACGAATTCATTATTTTCTCGGATTTTTCAATCATAGCTCTTTTTCAGTTTTGCACCTTTAAAATAGTGGTTCAGAATTTCAGCATAAGAAAATCCTTTTTCACCCATCACAGCGGCGCCAATCTGGCAAAGCCCGACACCATGCCCCCAGCCTGAACCGGTGAGAACAAACTTTTGCGGAATATCATCAATCATTTCGGGATATTCCACCACAAATGCAGAGCTGTATAAATGTGACTCTGACAGCCATTTTCTGATTTCCAACTCCTTGCCGACGATCACTGTCCGCTTTGTACCGTGAATTTTTAACCGGATAATTCTTGCCGAATCTCCCCGTTCAAGCGGTTCCAGTTTCAAAATGGCGCCAAAATCAATTCCCGACTTTTCCCGGATCAGATTCGTCAGCTCCTGCTGTGTATATTCAACTTTCCAACGAAAAAATGAAATGGTTTTCTGGTCAAAATCGGGAAGAATTTGCCCTAAAACTTCAGGGTTCGTAGTGTTGCAAAAAACCGGCGGATTGTTGAGAATCCACTGTTCGGCTTCACTTTCACTTTGCAGGTTGGGCAATGTTTCAGGATTGGAATCCGAATCATACACTTTAGTCAGATAGCCGTGGTGCACCGGCTCCCAGACATTCTCAAAACTTTCGGAAATGCCGCCGCAGCATTTTGAAAAACGCGTGTCGCAGATTTTTCCATTATGGAAAAGCGCTTCACCAAACGTTTCTTCCACAGCCTTTACCGCTTTTTCAGAAAAAATCTTTGTGATTCCCTGGTATCGCTGGCAGTGATCATCGGCACAAACATCAAACAGGGAGTGGTCTTCGCGGTCATACCAGCGGATGATTTCATCTTTGATTTCACGGGTGGTTTGATAAATTCCGCCGCCGGCTTTCAGCGATTTTGTCTTTTCCATTTGCGCTAACAGCCAGCTTCGGGAAATCACCGCATGGGCTTTCAGGAATTCAAGCGAAGCCGAAGCGTTCATTTCCGAAGAAATGACACTTTTCAGGTACTCTTCCATCTCAATGCTGTTGATGGCAAGAACTTTACCTTCATCGGGAATTAGTTTTAAAGTTCCCCGAAAGCGCTGATTTTCATCCTGCTCCCAATGAAAACCAATGCCGATGGTTACATCTTTCAGTTCAAAAAAAGAATTTTTGCCCGGCACCAGCAAAATGGTATTTCCTATATGCTTTTCTCCCAGTTCTGAAATTATCGAAATTTGATTTTTTTCTACAGTGGCGATATATTCACCGGCTGAAAATCGCTTATTATTATTCCAAAAATCACTGCTCAGAAAAAAGCGAAGCTCTTTTCGGGAGACAATTCCAACATCAATTTTTGGCTGTTTATTTCTGTTTTCCATCGGTTTAAGTTTTCGGATAAAAGATTTGTCAGGGCACTCATCAAGCAGCTGCCGGGTAGTTTTTTTCAAAACCGGATGCACAAAACCGGGAGCGATTTCAGTTAGCGGCGCCAGCACAAAAAGGCGCTTTTCAATGTGTGGATGGGGAATAATCAGGTTTTCCGTGCTTAAAATCAGATCATTGTAAAATAAAATGTCAATATCCATTTCGCGTGACAGGTATTTTCCGCTTTCACGGACACGCCCGAACTGCTCTTCAATCCGGTGAATTTCAGTCAGTAATTCGTCCGGAGTCAAATCTGCTTCAATGCACAAAACCTGATTCCAGAAGTTCTCTTCGGCTTCAAATCTCCACGGTTCTGTTTCGTAAACAGAAGATTCAGCGGTAATTTTGCCTAAGCTTTTTTCGATGGCAATATGAACGTTTTCAAAATTTAGCTGCCTGTTTCCGCTATTTCCACCAATTCCCAGAAAGACCTGACACATAGATTTGTATATTTGTAATTATTTTGAATACCAACTCAATTTGAAAATAAAAACATCTAAAATAAGAATTCATTGTCTATGAAACGAACACGGCGGGAAATATTTTGTAGGAACAGGATTAAATCCGTGCCGTTTCCAAATTTTCATTCAACACAATAAATTTCAACGGTATGAAACAGATATTGATTTCCCTTTCGGCTCTCATTTTTTCCGGCTTAATGTTTACGGCTTCCTGCACGGCGCAGAAACAGCCGAAAGATGCCGCACCCAAAGTTACTTTCAGTGAAAACCATTCACAAAACAAAATCGACGTGCTGGTTGACGGGAAGTTATTCACCACCTATCAGTGGGCCGATAATGTTTGCAAGCCGATACTCTATCCCGTTTTGACTTCGGGCGGAACGGCTGTTACCCGCGGTTTTCCCATTCAGCCCATACCGGGCGAGCAGGTTGACCATCCACATCAGGTGGGCATGTGGCTCACTTACGGGAATGTGAATGGATACGATTTTTGGGGAAACGGCTCAAAAGGTTTGGGAACGAAAAATGAAAACGGAGGCGTTATCAGCCATATCAAAACGGAAAAAGTTTCGGAAGGAGACGGTGAAGGTGTGCTGGTTACTTCTTCGGAATGGATTGGTGCCGGCGGAGAAACGCTGTTGAAGGAGCATACGGAATTTCATTTTATTGCTGATGGCGCTTTGCGGCTGATTGACCGGATTACAACGCTCACGGCAGTTGCGGAATCGGTTTCAATGCCTGACACCAAAGAGGGAATGTTTGGCATTCGGGTGGCGCGGCAGTTGGAATTGCCGTCAAAAGGGAATGTAACGCTTTACAGTGCAAACGGCGAGCATGAAAAAGTGGCTGCTGCAACCCGGGAGGATGTCAGCGGAAATTACCTGAGCAGCGAGGGCATTACCGGCGATGACGTGTGGAGCAGCCGTGCCAAATGGATGGATTTATACGGAAACATTGGCAATGAGAAAATTTCATTAGTGATTTGCGATCATCCAAAAAATATCAATTATCCAACCTACTGGCACGCACGCGGCTATGGGCTGTTTGCCGCCAATCCGCTGGGAGTGCACGATTTCACCAAAGGCGAAAAGAGCAATGATTTATCGCTTTCAGCCGGACAGTCGGTTACATTCAGATACCGGGTGATTGTCAGTTCGGGCATGCATCTCACACCGGATGAAATCAATGCGCTGACAGATGATTTTGCCGGAAAATATTAGTTGTGGAAACAGTTTTAAAGCGAAAACATAAAAAATCTGTAATGTTTTTTTGATTATGGTTACTAATGAATATCGGATATTGATGGAGATTTTACTGTGATTAGGTAGAGATTGGAGATAGAGTAGTGAGTAGTGAGAAATGAGTAGTGAGAGAGTTATATCGAAGCAGGAAGCAGACTTGTTAGCGTGCGAAGCACCTGACAACGTCGGATAAGAAAGTGATTAGGTTGAGATTAAGTGGGGATTAATTGTTCTGGAGTTTTTTGTCTTAATACTTAATACTAATAGTCTTGTGTCTAAAATATAAATATAAAATAAATTGAAATGAAAGAATTTTTTAAGTATGTACTTGCCACGATAGTGGGTATTATTGCAGTAACTGTTATTGCTTTTTTTCTGTTTTTTATGGTCATCGGTGTGCTGGTTTCCGTTACCGACAAACAGGTTTCGGTGCAGGATAAATCCATGTTGGTTATTGATATGGAGCGGCAGATCGTTGACCGCGCTACAAACGATCCGTTTCAGGATATTGACATTCCGGGGTTTCAGCGGATAAAAACCATCGGATTGGATGACATCCAGACAGCTTTAGAAAAGGCTGTTAAGGATGACCGTATAAAGGGTGTTTACCTGAAGCTGGCATCAGCCGGCGGAGGAATGGCTTCCGTGGAAGAAATCCGGAATATGCTGACAGCATTTAAGGACAGCTGCGATAAACCGGTTTATGCATACGGCAATCATTTTGATCAGAAATCCTATTATCTGGCAACCGTTGCCGACAATATTGTGGTTCATCCGTTGGGTTCGGTTGATTTAAGAGGGCTTGGCGGCGAAATGATGTTTTACACCAAAGCGCTCGAAAAGCTGGGAATCGAAATGCAGATTGTTCGTCACGGAAAATTCAAAGCAGCGGTGGAGCCGTTTATGCTGGAAAAAATGAGTGACGAAAACCGTGAACAACAGCTTACCTACATGGGCAGTCTGTGGAATCACATGCTTAAGGGAATTTCAGAAAAACGGAATTTGTCGGTAGAGCAACTCACCGCATTGGCTGATGAGGTTCAGACTTTCAACTTTGGAGAAAAAGCGGTGGCATCCGGTCTGGTTGATGCAGCAAAATACAGGGATGAAATGCTGGATGATCTGCGCGAAATCACAGGAACCAAACCTAAAAAGGGCGTTCCGGTAATTGGTGTGTCTAACTATGCCAAAGCCACTGTTAAAGGCAAGAGCAAGGCGTTCAGCCGCGATAAAATTGCGGTGATTTATGCAAGCGGCGATATTGGAATGTCTATGGGAAGCGGGAGTCCGATTATCGGCGAAGACTTGGGAAGAGAGATTCGCAAAGTGCGCCAGGACAGTACCTATAAGGCTGTTGTACTGCGGATTAATTCACCGGGAGGGTCAGTTTTTGACTCGGAAGTGATCTGGCGCGAAGTGAAGCTGACTACCGAAGAAAAGACAATGGTGGTCTCCTTTGGTGACGTGGCAGCTTCGGGCGGCTATTATATCTCCTGTCCTGCCGACCGGATTGTGGCACAACCCAATACCATCACCGGTTCCATCGGTATTTTCGGTATGATTCCCAATATGGAGAAACTGATGAACAATAAACTGGGAATCACCACGGATGTGGTGAAGACCAATGAAAACTCAAACCTGCTCTCCGTTTACCGCCCGATGACACTGCATGAGCGCACCCTGATGCAGCAAAACATTGAAGATGGATATGACCTGTTTATTTCCCATGTTGCCGAAGGGCGGAACATGACCAAAGAACAGATTGATGAAATCGGGCAGGGACGTGTCTGGAGTGGTGAAAATGCCAAAGAGATCGGGTTGGTGGACGAATTTGGCGGTTTGCAGGATGCCATCAGACTGGCAGCCGAAATTGCCGGACTGGAAAATTACAGAACAGTTTCCCTGCCGGCGCAGCTCGACCCTTTCCAGCAACTGCTCAAAGGCGGTACCGACAACATCAGAACCCGGTTTCTGAAAAAAGAACTCGGCGAAAGCTATAAGCACTACGAATACCTGAAAAGATTCTCAAAAATGGACGCCATCCAGGCAAGAATGCCCTTTGAATTGGATGTGAATTAGGAAATAAAAAAGAAATAATTATATATGCGTATCCGCAATTTTATCTCCTTTTTTCAATTCTTTACGCATTGCGTAAAGAATTGAGTTGGACACATTATCGTTCAATTATACGGGTAGAAAACCCCGGTGCAAGAGAACTTTACATGAACGAGGCAGCAGATAATGCTTGGAGTACACGTTTTTTAGATGAGTAAGTTGATAAACACTATTATGAAAGACTGATTTCAACACACAAAGAAACTCTGAACGCGTTGAGTGCTGAAAATTCAAGCCAACTCTCGATAACTCCACAGGACTTTTAATTGAAAGATCCGCTTGTGTTGGATTTCTATGATTTGAAAGAAAAAGACCGGGCAGAAGTTCGCTTTTCAATATTGAATGACAATCAAAAATTATTTGCAACCAAGTATAAACTCTATATTCCTTCGGAAGAAGAATTAATACAAGAGATTGCAAACATTCGCTCACAAATGAGCCAAAATGAATAGCGCTGTTTGACCTGTTTTTAAAACGATGAATACAATATGACTTTGAAGCACTATTTGAAATTGTGAAAAAGAGCTTGATGTGAAAGTTGAAATTTCTATTGACATATAAAAATGAGTTTGCAAAATATACGTTTTTGCAAAAGAAGCAGGCATAGATTTGAAGAAGTTTGAGTAAAATTCAAGATCCACTCCACGCCCGAAGTTAGGTGTTGAAAATCTCTGCGCATAGCCAATTTTCCACCCAATAATCCAAGTTTAAAAAGACACTGTGCGGAGATTAGCCCTATAATCTATGCATATTTTGCGGAGGAAATTTTATTTGCGGAGAAAACAACATATATTTGTCGCATAATATGCGGAGAATGAAAATTTATATTCACGAGAGAGAAAACTGGAGTGATTTCGTTTGGGACAATACGAAAGTGATGATAAAACTGGGTGAAGCGAGAAATCGACAGGGCAGACTTTTAGGGAAAATGGAATCACTTGGTTTTGATTTGCAAAATGAAGCTGTACTGAATACACTTACTTTAGATGTTGTTAAATCCTCTGAAATTGAAGGTGAATATCTGGAATTGGAACAGGTACGTTCTTCCATTGCCCGGCAGCTGGGAATTGACATTGCAGGAGCCGTGGAGTCGGATCGGCACATTGACGGGATAGTGGAAATGATGCTCGATGCAACGCAAAAATATGATGCTCCCCTGACTAAGACCCGACTGTTCGGATGGCACGCCGCACTGTTCCCTACAGGATGGAGTCACCTTTATAAAATTACGGTTGCAGACTGGAGAAAAGATGCAGCCGGACCTATGCAGGTTGTATCGGGTCCCATGGGACAGGAAAAGGTTCATTATCAGGCTCCGGGTGCTGACAGGATAGAACCGGAAATGACAAAATTCTTAGACTGGTTTGAAAATGAGCATGAAACAGATTTGGTTCTTAAAGCGGCTATTGCTCATTTGTGGTTCGTTACCATCCATCCGTTCGACGATGGAAACGGGCGGATGACAAGAGCAATTACCGACATGACTTTGGCGCGTTCAGATAAAAGTGTCCGGCGGTTCTATAGTATGTCTGCACAAATCAGGGTTGAAAGGAAACAGTATTATAATAAACTTGAAAAAACACAAAAAGGAAATTCAGACATAACAGAATGGATTTTGTGGTTTTTGCAATGCCTGATAAATGCCATTGATGCCACAGAAGAGACTTTGTCAAAAATACTTTACAAAGCAGAATTTTGGAAATTACATGCTACCACAATTCTCAATTTCAGGCAACAAAAAATAATAAACAGACTGCTCGACGGATTTGACGGAAAGTTGACAAGTTCTAAATGGGCAAAAATGAATAAATGCTCGCAGGACACCGCCCTTAGAGATATTCAGGATTTGATAAAGAAGGACATTTTGCAGAAAGAAACCGGCGGCGGACGAAGCACAAGTTACAAATTGAAATAAATGTAAGATGGTAACAGGTGATTTTAGAAGAGTAGTAGAAGATGTCCCGGATTGAAGATTTCTCCTAAATCAGCTAACTTTGAGATCGGAGATAAAAGCAATATTTCTATGAGCAACAAAGTATTAAATAAAAATTAACTCCCTTTTCAGCACATTTAGATGAGCAATACGGGAAAAAGGGTACACCTGAAAGAGAGAACTATGAAGAAGAATTTGAGGCTTTTAAACTAGGAGCCATGATTCATGAGCTTCGTAAAAAACAAGGTTTGACTCAGGAGCAACTAGCAAAAAAATGTAGCACAACAAAAACATATATTTCCAGAATTGAAAATAATGCAAGCGACATCAGACTTTCGACCTTAATGAGAATTGTCCGGCAAGAAAAGCATATCCAAACAAAGGCTGAGACATTTACGGTTGAAGGTTACAATAGTCTATTTCGGCATTTTTTGGCAAGAATGAGAAGAAAGACAAAATGTGATAAACGAAGAGCTAAAAGGAGAGAGTAGGGGAGCAGGAATTTGTAGCCTTTCAATAGGGTGTTTTGATCGAAGTGCCAGAACTTTAACCCGGATTATGCGATAGCTTCTGTAACTTTTTATGCACAATTAATACTCTATTGTATCCACCCGAATGCGCCTTGAAAAAGCCGGAAGTTACCGGAAATTAGCCCGGAAGCAAAATTTCATTGTTTATATGTTTAAATTTTATAAATTTCCAAAGTTTTTCGCGCAGTCACAAAGCAGTATCCTGCCGATTGACAGAAAAACCAATTCAGTTTTTAACATAAATCACTTATTATGAAAGTCTTAAGAGAGTTTAGGGAATTTGCAATGAAAGGCAATGTGCTTGATCTGGCAGTTGCCGTAATTATTGGTGGCGCTTTCGGGAATATCGTCACTTCATTTGTCAACGATGTGCTGATGCCGCCTATCGGGCTGTTGCTTGGGAACACCGATTTTGGTGATCTGCAGGTAGTATTAAAGCACGGGCAGGATGCTGTGATGCAGGGAGATACTGTTGTTGCACCCGCTGTGGCAGAAGTTGCCCTCAGATATGGTGTATTCATCAACACTGTGCTTGATTTTCTGATTGTTGCCTTTTCCATTTTCATGGTAATCAAAGCCTTCAACAAAATGAAAAAGAAACAGGAAGAAGCTCCTGCACCGGAACCGGCTCCTTCGGCTGAGGAAACTTTACTGACTGAAATCAGAGACCTTCTGAAAGATAAGAAGTGATCAGTTCAGCTATTTTCTGACAATATCAATCCGGCCATCGGGCCAGAGTTTTATGATGGATGACGGTTGTGCCGGATTGATATCGTTCTGCCGGTAGTTCACGATATAATCTACGCGGCTCTTAATCTTCTCTGAAATATCGTCAAAAATTCCTGAAAATTTTTCTCCGCTCACGTTGGCTGAAGTAGAAACCACAGGCCTGCGAAACTGTTGCAGTAATTTTACCGTAAAAATCTCTGTAGTAATCCGTATTCCGATACTGCCGTCTTTGGCTATCAGGTTATCAGCCAGGTTCTTTGCTCCGGGGAAAATTATGGTCAGCGGGGTGGTGCTGAGCTCGGCAAGGTCCCAGGCAATTTCGGGCACATCATTGACATAGCGGTTAAGCAGCGCCGGATTTTCCATCAGAACCAACATGCTTTGCGCATCATTTCTCTGTTTTATCTGAAAAACCCGCTGAACAGCTTCCGGATTTGTGGCATCGCAGCCAATTCCCCAGATGGTGTCGGTCGGGTAGAGAATAACTCCCCCGTTTCTCAATACTTCTGTTGCTTTTCGAATATCATTTTGCATGTTCGGGATTCAGAATTTGTGTGTATAATGCCATGAGTTTGCGGGCATAAATTTCGGGATAAAATGCTTTGGCGCGCTCTTCTCCCCGCTGAATCAGCGTGTTGCGCAAATCTTCGCTTTCTGTCAGCATTTTCAGCTTTTCTCCAATGTCGCTCACCAGAGCCGGATTGCATAAAATGGCAGCATTGCCGGCAGTTTCGGGCAAAACGGAGACGTTGGAAGTAAGAACCGGACATCCGCTTGCCATGGACTCAATCACGGGAAGTCCAAATCCTTCAAAAACCGAAATATAAACCGAAAAAAAAGCAGCCTGGTACAGTGCGGCAAGCTCTTCTTCCGGCAGCCCGGAAAGAAACATCACCTGCCCACTCATTTCATGCTCCGCAATAAACTGTGTAATCTCTTTGAAAAAGGAAGCATTTTGCTTCCCGACAAATATAATTTTCATCTTAATTCCCTGTTTATGAATCGCCTGCAATAGGGCTAACTGATTCTTCCGGGGTTCAAGCGTTCCGACTGCCAAGATAAAATCGCTACTGATATTATACTTTTTCAGAATATCATCAGCATTCTGTTTTTCAAAGAAAACAGGGGAAACCGGTTGGTAAATCAGCTCAATTTTTTCGGAAGGAATTTGAAGAAAAGTTTCAATATCGTGCTTGGTCTGCCTGCTGATGGCAATAATTTTTGTGGCAGCATGGCAGGCGTATCTCACCTTTTTAAAATAAATTTTGCGGTCGATGATGTTGTAAAATTCGGGATAGCGCATGAAAATCAGATCGTGAATGGTTACAACAGTCCGGATTTTGCTCTTCTCTATCCCTTTGGGCAGCTCGTTGCTCAATCCGTGAAAAAGTTCCACACCGTTACGTTTTAGCTGTGAAAGAAGAAGTGCGCTGCGCCACAGTGGGTTAGTTTTTTTGAACATCGTGCTTTGGGGTGTAAAAACCTGAAATGCTTTATGATTTTTGAAAAGCTTGTCTGTAATTTCTGGAGTGAAAAGCCGGTAAGTGTTATCCGGGAAATATTGCAGGAGCGCATTCAGCGTATTCCGGCTGTAATTCCCTAATCCTGACGAGTTAAGAAAAGCACGTTTTGCATCGAATCCTATTTTCATCACTTGTTTCATCATCCGAATTTACGTAAAATCAGTGTAAACAAGCCACGTTTTGCATAAATATCAGACTTTGAAATCTTTCAGCCCGTTAAAATCGAGCGTTGCAAAATAGTCCTCAACAGTTTCTGCGCGGCGGATTTGCACCACTTCTCCGTTTTCACGAAGCAGCAGTTCAGCCGATTTCAGCTTTCCGTTGTAGTTGAAACCCATGGCGTGCCCGTGGGCGCCTGCATCGTGAATGACAACAATATCTCCGGGTGTAACTTCCGGCAACATGCGGTCAACAGCGAATTTGTCGTTGTTTTCACAAAGTGAACCGGTTACGTCATACTTTTGGGTGTGCGGCTCATTCTCCTTTCCCAAAACCGTGATGTGGTGGTAGGCGCCGTACATTCCCGGGCGCATCAGGTTTGCCATACTGGCATCCAGTCCTGCAAACTGCTTATAGGTGTTTTTGATGTGCAGCACTTTTGACACCAAAAATCCATAGGGACCGGTGATTGCCCTGCCCAATTCAAAAAATATTTTCAACGGCGCTAGTCCGTTGCCTTCAATTTTTTCCTGATACAATTTTCTGATTCCGGCGCTGACATATTCCAAATCCACTGACTTTTGCCCTGGTTTATATGGAATTCCGACACCACCGCCAAGATTGGCAAAGCTGATTTTCACACCGGTTTTTTCATAAATTTCAGCAATCAGGCTGAAAAGCACTTCAGCAGTCTCGATAAAATAGGCAGGATCTAACTCATTGGAAGCTACCATTGTGTGAATGCCGAAATGTTTCACTCCTTTCCTTTTCAAAATAGCATAGCCTTCAATAATCTGATCACGGGTGAAACCGTATTTGGCTTCTTCCGGATGTCCGATAATCAGGTTGCCCTGTTTCAGGTTTCCGGGATTGTAGCGCATGCAGATGGTTTCGGGCAAGCCGGCGTGGCGTTCCAGATATTCAATATGAGAAATATCGTCAAGGTTGATGATTGCACCAAGTTTTTTTGCTGCAATAAACTCCGATGCGGGCGTGTCGTTTGAGGTGAGCATAATCTCTTCACCGCGCATACCAACCCGCGCAGCCAATTCAAGCTCAGCTTCCGAGCTGCAGTCAATGCCAAACCCTTCTTCTCTCAATATCTTCATAATGTAGGGGTTGGGGGTGGCTTTTATTGCAAAATACTCCTTAAAACCTTCGTTCCAGTCAAAGGCTTTTTTGAATCTTCGTGCATTTTCCCGGATTGCCTTTTCGTCATAAATGTGAAAAGGAGTAGGAAATTCTTCAATGATTTTTTCAATGAATTCTTTTGAAAAAGGAATTGATTTTTCAGCCATGTCTATTTTTATCGTTTGACACAAATGTATATCAGTGTTTAGTTATATGGAATAATTCCAAATAATATTGCGGTTTATTTATCGGAGAATTAATGAATTTACTGTGAACCGATTAATTCAGCCACCAACTCGCGGCTCAAAAAACCGTTTGCAATTTCACTCACATCTCCCGTCATGCGAATATCCCAGTTATCGTCAATTTCGATTTTCAATTCGCCGCCGGGCATTTTCACAGTCAGGTATTTTTGGGTCAACTGCTTTTTAACGGCAACTGCGGCAACGGCACATGAAGAACTTCCCGAAGCCAATGTCCAGCCGGCGCCACGTTCCCAAATCATTATTTCCACCACAGTCGGTGAAATTACTTTGGCAAACTGAACGTTGATGCGGTTTGGAAAAGCAGGATGATTTTCAATCTGATGCCCGAAAACCTTCACTTCTTCTTCGTCGAGTTTGTCGGTGAAAATCACGCAATGCGGATTTCCCACCGAAACACAGTTCATCACATAATCGCGGTATTCCAGATGAAGCATCTCATCAATGCACTCATTCTTTTCACAGATTACCGGAATTTCGGCAGCGTTGAAAATGGCTTTGCCCATATCCACTTTCACCGTTTTCGCCTTGCCGTTTTTCTCTTTGATAATTTCAGCCTGAACCAGACCACCCAAAGTTTCGATGGTGAATTTTCTGGATTTAGAGTATTGATAATCATAAAGATATTTGGCAAAAATTCGCAAACCGTTTCCGCTCTTTTCTGCTTCCGACCCGTCGGGATTGAGAATCCGCAAGCCAAAATTGGCTTTTGAAGAGGGAACTTTCAGTAAAATACCGTCCGAACCGATACCGAAATGCACATCGCAAATTTTGCGGATTGCATCTTCAGTGAGTTCAAAACTGATTTCATCCTGATTTAAAACTATATAGTCATTCCCCAGTCCGTGGGATTTTACAAATGAATTATGCATAGCAACCATTTTTATTTTACAAAAGTATTAAACATCAGTCAATTTTATGGAGCCGGAGCCGGGAATTCACCTCCGCATCATTTTATTCTTAATTTTGTGAAAGTTAGCTGAAAGCAACCAAAAGCAAAAACAAGCAAGGTTTTCACCAATTAAACGGATGAAAAAGGTTGTTT
>CAYNOQ010000047.1:15962-18651 GCA_964398855.1 uncultured Mariniphaga sp.
TTTCACCAATTAAACGGATGAAAAAGGTTGTTTTACAGAAAAAACGGAATGAAATATTATTTATGGTTCAAACTCAACTGTTTGTAATTATTTGAAAATATGGCAAGAATTAATGAAAATTACCTGAAACTTCAGGCGGGATATCTCTTCCCGGAAATAGGGAGAAGGGTGAGCGCTTTTGTGGCGGCAAATCCCGATAAAAAGGTGATTCGTATGGGAATCGGGGATGTTACAAAGCCGCTTGTACCAAGCGTTACAAAAGCTTTTCATGAAGGTGTGGATGAAATGGCAAATGCCGAAACTTTCAGGGGCTATGGTCCCGAACAGGGATATGCTTTTTTGCGGGAAGCCATTGCAAAAAACGATTACCGGGATCGTGGCATAGATATTCCGGCAGACGATATTTTCATCTCCGACGGTTCAAAATGCGATACGGGAAATATTCAGGAAATTTTCGGGCATGACAACAAAGTCGGGATTTGTGATCCGGTTTATCCGGTTTATGCCGACACCACGGTGATGTCCGGCAAAACCGATGGTTTTGATGCGGGATATTATAAAGGAATTATCTATATGCCCTGCACAAAGGAGAACGGGTTCATTCCAGAATTTCCGGCAGAGACACCCGATTTGATTTTTCTCTGTTTCCCGAACAATCCCACCGGAGCTGTGGCAACTAAGGAGGAGCTGAAAAAGTGGGTTGATTATGCCCGCAAGAATAAGAGTATTATTTTGTATGATGCTGCTTATGAGGCATTTATTGCCGAAGAAAACATTCCGCATTCAATTTATGAAATTGAGGGCGCCAAAGAGGTCGCCATTGAATTTCGCAGTTTTTCCAAGACTGCCGGTTTCACCGGAACGCGCTGTGCTTTCACGGTAGTTCCCCGCGAACTGAAGGCTTACGATTCGGCAGGCAAGGCTCATCCGGTTAAACCGTTGTGGAACCGCAGGCAAACAACCAAATTCAACGGGGTTTCCTATCCGGTGCAAAAGGCGGCGGCGGCTGTTTATACGCCTGAAGGTAAAAAAGAGATTGCAGAAGTAATCGCCTATTATCTTGAAAATGCGCGTATTATGAAAGAGAGCCTTGCTGCACAGGGTTATGAAGTTTTTGGAGGTGTGAATGCGCCTTATGTCTGGGTGAGAACCAAAAACAACATGAGTTCCTGGGAGTTTTTCGACAAGGTACTGAATGAGGCAAATGTGGTGGGTACGCCCGGTTCGGGATTTGGTCCAGCCGGCGAAGGTTATTTCCGTTTTTCCGCTTTTGCTGACCGCGAAAGCACTGTTGAAGCGATGGAACGGATAAAAAACATGAAATAGAGTCGGCACAATACGAATGCAGTGTCGTATAAAAATAAACCCGGAATGAAAATCTCACTCCGGGTTTATTTTTTCATTTAAATCCTCTTTATATTGTTTCTTCAATTGCAGCAGGATAGGGAACTTTTCGTCCCGGATAAACCTTCAGCGCTTCGTCTAAAATTTTCAGACAAACGGCGAGGTCTTCTTTTTTCAAAACATAGGCGATGCGCACTTCATCGGCGCCCATGTTTGGAGCGGTATAAAAACCGGAAGCAGGCGCCAAAAACAAAGTTTGCCCTTCATATTCAAAATCGGAGAGCAGCCAGGCACAAAAGTCATCGGCATTTTTCACCGGCAGGCGCGCAACGGTGTAAAAAGCGCCCATCGGAATGGGAGAATAGACGCCTTCTATGCGGTTTAGCCCGTCAATCAGGAACTTGCGCCGGTTCACATATTCGTTGTAATTGTTCAGCATATATTCCGGGTCGGCATCCAATGAAGCTTCGGCAGCAATCTGACCAACCAGGGGCGGACTGAGCCGTGCCTGGCAAAACTTGATCACGTTACGCTTCACCTCTTTGTTTTTGGTGATTAAAGCCCCAATGCGCAATCCGCATTCACTGTATCGTTTTGATACAGAGTCAATAAGCACTACATTCTGTTCAATTCCCTCAAGGTGAAACGCCGAAATGTAGGGTGAGCCGGTGTAGCAAAACTCACGGTAAACCTCATCCGAAAACAGAAACAAATCGTATTTTTTCACGAGGTCGCGAATTTTATTCATCTCCTCGCTGGTGTAGAGATAGCCCGTGGGGTTGTTGGGATTGCAAATCATTATTCCCTTTGTTTTGGGTGTGATGAGCTTTTCAAACTCCTCAACCGGAGGTAGGGCAAATCCGTCATCAATGCTTGCCGGAATGGATTTAATCACAGCGCCGGCAACAATGGCAAATGCTGTATAGTTGGCGTAAGCCGGCTCCGGAACAATGATCTCATCACCCGGATCGAGGCAGCTCATAAAAGCAAAAGTTACCGCTTCGCTTCCGCCGGTGGTAATGATGATGTCGTTCACATCCACATTGATATTGAACTTGTGGTAGTATTTGACTAACTTTTGGCGAAAAGAGAGAATTCCTTCGCTGGGTGAATATTCAAGAATTGTTCTGTCGATATTTTTAATTGCCGCAAGCGCTTCGGGTGGAGTGGGTAAATCGGGTTGCCCGATGTTTAGATGATAAACTTTCACTCCCCGCTGTTTTGCCTGATCGGCAAGCGGAGCCAATTTCCGTATTGGTGAATCGGGCATAGCCCTTCCTCTGTCTGATACTCCCGGCATGATTAAAAAATTTTAGCGGATAAATATACAAGTAACAATTTGAA
Organism: uncultured Mariniphaga sp.; assembly: GCA_964398855.1. Lineage (GTDB taxonomy): Bacteria > Bacteroidota > Bacteroidia > Bacteroidales > Prolixibacteraceae > Mariniphaga. The sequence goes on from CAYNOQ010000047.1 coordinate 18,651, forward strand.
A
>CAYNOQ010000048.1:0-5355 GCA_964398855.1 uncultured Mariniphaga sp.
TTTTTTCCGCAGATTTAGGGAGATTATGTTGGGATTATGTGTAGATTAAGTGGAGATTAAGGTGATTGGTGCAAACTTTAATTAGCACTGAGTGGGCACTGAGCTTGTCGAAGTGGTCGAAGTGCCTGTCGAAGTGTGTCGAAGTGGTTTCCCACCGATTTAGTGGAGATTTAGTGGAGATTAAGTTAGAACTCTTTATCTTCCACTTTTTGGGAAGTCATTTGGGGCTTTTCTTGAACTTTGTGCCTTTGCATCTTAGCGTGAAACAAAGAGATTGATAAAGCGATTTTGCAGATTTGTGCATTCACAATCTTGATACTCCACGGAATAAAACCTTTGCACCTTAATTTTCAAAAACAAGAATTGCCTATATTTACCGCTTTAAAAAGTAAATCTCAAAATTCAACAAAACACATTCTACATGGCAAGAATTATTCTGATTGTTGGTACCGGTGGTTTTATAGGCACGGTTTTCCGGTTTTTGTTAGCACAATTTATTCAAAGAAAAGCTTTTTCTGATTTTCCTTTTGGCACCCTGAGTGTCAATATATTGGGGTGTCTGATTATTGGTTTGGTGTTTGCCCTGAGCGAGCGGCTACATATCCATTCCGAATGGCGAATGTTCCTTGCTACGGGAATTTGCGGCGGTTTCACAACCTTTTCCGCCTTTTCATTCGAAACATTTGATCTGCTCCGTCACGGACAGCTGTTTCATGCCTCGGCTTACGTCATTGCCAGTGTGCTTTTGGGATTGCTTGCAACTTATGCCGGCTATGCCTTGTTGAAGTCGATTTGAAGAATCCGGTATGAATTGCCATTTAAAAAATCTATTTTTGGAAAATTAAATCTCACTGCATGAAACGAATTCTTATCACGGGCGGAGCGGGTTTTGTCGGGTCGCATCTATGCGAATATCTGCTGAATCGGGGCAATGAAGTCATTTGTCTTGACAACTATTTTACCGGTAAAAAAAAGAAAATTATCCATCTTTTGGACAACCCCTATTTTGAGCTGGTTCGGCATGATATAACAATGCCTTATTATATTGAAGTAGATGAGATTTACAATCTTGCCTGTCCGGCTTCGCCGGTGCACTATCAGTTTAATCCCATCAAAACGATTAAAACTTCGGTGTTGGGCACCATTAATATGCTGGGACTCGCCAAAAGGTTGAAAGCCAAAATATTACAGGCTTCAACAAGCGAAGTTTACGGCGATCCGGAAGTGCATCCGCAATCGGAAGATTACTGGGGAAATGTCAATCCCATCGGTGTGCGTTCATGCTACGATGAAGGAAAACGGTGTGCAGAGTCGCTTTTTGTGAATTATCATCAACAGAATAATGTGCGGATTAAAATTGTACGCATATTTAATACTTACGGTCCGAAAATGGAACCTGACGACGGCAGGGTAGTCTCCAATTTTATTGTGCAGGCGTTGCAAAACAAGGATATTACCATTTTTGGTGATGGTATGCAGACCCGTAGCTTTCAGTATGTTACTGATTTAGTAGATGGAATGGTGCGCATGATGAATACTCCGGATGAGTTTATGGGTCCGGTGAATATCGGCAATCCCGGTGAATTTACCATTTTGCAGCTGGCTAAGGAGATTTTGGAAATTACAGGTTCCCGCTCAAAAATAATCTATCTGCCGCTTCCCGAAGACGATCCCATTCAGCGCCAGCCGGATATAACCCTTGCCCGTGAGAAATTGGGCGGTTGGGAGCCGGTTGTTCCATTGCGGGAAGGACTTGAAAAAACAGTCGATTACTTCGATAAATTGCTTGCTGCTGAGAAAAATTAGCGGTTTTGCTGTTCTTACCTGATTATTTCCAGTCTCCCGTTCAGTTTTATCTTTTGACCTGCTTCTGTTTCAAATTCAGTTTTTTGCCCGTTATATAATATGGTGCAGTTTTTCCCCAAAAGAGATTGCAGGCTAACTGTTGTCAGCTCTCCGTTTTTCCAGTATAAATCCACTTCAAAACCACCGCGGGCGCGTAGCCCCTTAATGTGTCCGCTTTCCCAGGCAGGCGGAAGTGCGGGTAGCAACTGCAGCACGCCGTTGTGGCTCTGGAGCAGCATTTCTGCTATGCCGGCTGTGGCGCCAAAGTTTCCGTCAATCTGAAACGGGGGGTGATTGTCAAACAGATTGGGCAAAGTCGATTTTTCAAAGAGCGCCAGAATGTTTTCATGCGCTTTCTGTCCGTCTTTCAGCCGGGCAAAAAAGTTGATAATCCACGCGCGACTCCAGCCGGTGTGCCCGCCGCCGTGCTTCAACCGTTCATCAATTGATTTCCGGGAAGCTTCCATCCATTTTGGCTCGTCGGGATTGGTGAACTCTTCACCCGGATAGAGAGCATACAGGTGCGACATATGGCGATGCCCCGGCTCAGCTTCGGGCAGCTCTTCCGACCATTCTAAAATGCGCCCGTCTGAACCGATTTGAGAAGGAGTGAGGTTTGTCAGCATATTTTGCAGCGTGTCGGCAAATTGATGGTCAATATCAAGTATTTCGGAAGCTTTGATACAGTTGTTGAACAGCTCACGGATAATCTGATGATCCATTGCGGGACCCATGCAAACTGCGGCGCGTTCACCGTTTGGCGCGATGAAACTGTTTTCAGGGGACATGCCCGGACCTGAAACCAACAGTCCGGTTTGTGGATTTTTTACTAAAAAGTCCACATAGAACAGCGCAGCGTCTTTTAGAAACGGATAGGCTTTCTCTTTCAGAAAAAGCTGGTCGCCGATGTATTCGTAATGTTCCCAGAAATGGTCTGTACACCAGGCAGCGCCAGGAGTCCACATGCCATATACGGTCAACCCGATGGGGTCGGTAAATTTCCAAATATCGGTAGTGTGATGAGCAACAAAACCCCGGCAACCATAGGTCTCCCTTGCAGTTTTGGAGCCCCTTTTGCGCAGTCCGTTCACAAAATCGAAAAACGGTTCCTGCGTTTCTGCAAGATTGGTTATCAGCGCAGGCCAATAGTTCATCTGGATGTTGATGTTAATATGGTAGTCGGCGTTCCAGGGCGGGGAGAGTGTTCCATCCCAGATTCCCTGAAGGTTTGCCGGCAGTCCGCCCGGTCGGGATGAGCTGATCAGAAGGTATCTTCCAAACTGAAAATAGAGCTCGGTGAGATGATCGTCATTTGCGCCGTTTTTTATCCGTTCTAATCGCTTGTCGGTTGGGAGATTCATCGTGTCGGGACTATTCAGGACAAAATCAACTCTGCTGAAAAGTTCCTGATAATCAGTAGTGTGATCTATTTTCAACTGCTCAAAACCGGTTTTGGCAAGCATTTGAATATCCCTTGCAGCTTTTTCCACTTCGTTTTCACCCCGGTAGCTTGTTCTCCCCGAAATCAGGATAATGGCTTCGTCTGCATCTTTTACGGTTATTTTTCCGTCTCCGCTAATAATTTGACCACCGGCATTATTAATCTCGGCAACCGATGCAAAGCGTGTTCCACGCCCTTCATATTGTGCGAAACCTGTCATCATCAGCCGGTTCTCGCTCGCTGAAACCACTTCTTCCTCACCGGGTCGCTCAAGCCATGCTGTGAAATTGAGCTTCCCTTTTTGGTTTGCAGAAAGTTTCATCACAATTGCTTGCGCGGGAGCTGATGAAAATATTTCCCTTTTATAGCTGACACCGTCTGCTTCAAAAGTTGTGGTAGTTACTGCCGTTCGCAGGTCAAGCTCCCGTCTGTATTCGGAAATTTCATTTATTCCTTCAAACTCAAGAAACAGATCGCCTAAAGTCTGATAAGTGTGCTTGCCTACATCTATGCGTGTTCCCATGATTTTTTGCTGAGCCAGCCGGTCGCCTTCGGCATATTTTCCTTCAAAAAGAAGCTGACGAACTTTATCTAAATTCTCCAGCGCTTCGGGATTTGCTCTTTCAATCGGACCGCCTGTCCAAAGCGATTCTTCATTGAGTTGAATGCGCTCGGTTTGAATTCCGCCAAAAACCATGGCGCCAAGTCGTCCGTTTCCGATGGGAAGCGCTTCTGTCCACGCATTTGCGGACTGTTCATACCAGAGTTTAAGTTCCTTGGCAGAATCGGTTGCTTTGTCTCTGCATCCCGACATAAAAAACAGAGAAAAAATGGAAGAAATCAGTAAAAATCGTTTCATAGTATTGAGTTTAAAAGTGTTCTATTTATGGATCAGTCATTTCCGCGTTTGGTTTCAATGAGCACCACGCCGTTTGCTCCGCGGGAACCATAAATTGCTGAACTGCCGTCTTTCATCACGTTGATGCTTTTCACCTGAACCGGCGGAATTGAGCTGAGCGCACCACCGTCAACGGGAACGCCGTCAACAATAATAAGTGCGGCACTGCTGCTGTTTATGGAGTTTATGCCGCGAATAATCACTTCGCCGTTTACCACCTGAACGCCGGCAAAACGTCCTTTGATTAAATCGTAAATATTGCTGTACTGGGAAAAATCCATATCGCCGCTGTTCAGCGATGCCAATGCATTCAGCTTGTTTCTGTCGGAAACATGACCATAACCAATAGCGTATTCCCTGTTTTTTTCGCCGGGTTTCAACTTCAGGTTGATAGCTGCAAGTTTAATCTTTTCGTCCAATTTCACCGTTTGATTAAAAAAACCGGCAGCGCTCACTTTCAGCTTATCTTTCGGGTTTGTTGACACCGAGAATCTGCCTAAAGTATCGGTGAGCACGGTCTGTTTTGAACTGATAACTTTCACCTGTGCATCAATGAGCGGAATACTGTCGAATGTGGTTACGACTCCGTGAACTAACCTTTCCTGCGCATTGGAAATAAAAGCGCTGCATACGACTGCAAGCAGGATTACCGGAAAGAAAATTTTAGTTTTCATTTCAATGATTTTTTTGAATTAAAAGCCGGAAACTTCTTCCGGTTAAATGTTTATTTACTTATTACTAAGCTCTTAGGCTAATTTAAGGAGAGATTTTTAATGTTGCTTTCCTACAAATTTAGCTCTAAAACGGGAATAATCAAATTAAATTTTGTTTTGTGAATTTGAGCTTTTTTTGAATCACATTAAGCAGAGTATTTTACAGAAGTTTTATTCAATTTTTGCCGCTAACTTACAAAGCTCCACTAAATTTTTTCAAACATCTTTTTGTGGGTCTTAGTACTTGCCAAAGGCAGACAAGTGTAGCATTTTAAAAGGTTCTCTGTGTCTCTCTGCGCTCTCCGTGGTAAGTTTTTCTGGATATTTTGCCACGAAATCCTGCCTGTCCCTTTAGCTTCGCCAAGGGGGACGAGCGCTGCTGTTCCCTCTTTACAGATTCCTGATACTAATCGCTCTGTATCTTTTTACTGCAAATGCTCTTTAATCCCCACCTAATC